>NZ_AEDV01000015.1 GCF_000148545.1 Streptococcus mitis SK597
AGTAGCAGATGCAGGTAAAGCAAATGCAGGAAATGCAGTAAACACACCAGCAGCTAAGGTAGAAGTTAAAGATCCAGCCAAATTAACAGATGAAGAAAAAGCAAAAGTTAAGGAAGCAATTGAGGCAGTAAACCCAGGATCTAAAGTTGTAGTAGACGATAAAGGAAACGCAACAGTAACAACACCAGAAGGAAATACAGCCGTAATTCCAGCAGCAGACGTAACTAAGTCGGCAGCAGATGCAGGTAAAGCAAATGCAGGAAATGCAGTAAACACACCAGCAACTAGAGTGTTAGTTGGAGATAAAGCTAAATTAACAGCTGATGAAATTGAAAAAGTTAAAGAATCAATTAAAGCAGTAAACCCAGGTGCAACTGTAGTAGTAGACGAAAACGGAAATGCGACAGTAACAACACCAGAAGGTAAGACAGCAACAATTCCAGCAACTCAATTAGTTAAAGATGTTAAAGATGTTGCAGCTAAGAACAATGGTGAAAACATCAACGTTGACTTCGAAAAAGAAACAGTAGCAGACTTCAATAACTTAACAGATGCAGAAAAAGAAGCTGCAAAAGCTAAGATTAAAGGAGCAAATGCTGATGTAGTAGAAGTTATCTTCGACAAAGCAGGAAACGCAACTGTAATTACTAAAGATGGTAAAGTTTACACAATCGTAGCTAAAGATATCTTTAAACAACGTCCATATGTACCATCAAATGGTGGAGGTAATAACGGAGCTACTAACACTGACGCAAAAGTGGATAAAGCTAAGTTAGAAGGTGCTATCCATCAATTAGATGAATTGATCATTAAAGAATCAGCTAAGCTTGATGCAGAAACTGCAAAAGAAGCGAATGCATTATCAGCAGATGCTAAGAAAGTATTTGCTAATGCAGACGCAAGTCAAGCAGAAGTGGATGCAATGGTTAAACGTATCGAAGACTTCATGGCGAAAGTTGCTTCATCAACTGATCATGCAACTCCAGCTAACGACCAAGCTGCTCAAAAACCAGCTGTAGCTCCAGCTACTGCTCAAGCAGCAGCTAATGCTGGTCAAACAGCATCAGCACAAGCAAATGCGCGTAAAGCAGCTAAAGAATTGCCAAATACAGGTACAGCAGATTCTACTGTAGCTATGGTAGCAGCTGCCGCAAGTGCATTACTTGGTCTTGGTCTTGCAGGTCGTCGTCGTAAAGAAGACGAAGAAGCTTAATTGGTAGATTGTTTGATAATTATCAGATGATAAATCCGATTTTCAAAGCTTAGACAAGTATCTCTCATAAGAAAATCTCCTAGCAGGGAAGCCTGCTAGGAGATTTTACTAGTGAATCAAATAATAGTTCATTATCACATTATTTTAAGGCCGTCATATTGACATACAATTTAATTTTTGCTAGAATCCTTGCAGGAGGATAAGTCTAATGAAAATAATAAAAAAATTGCTGCAAATCGCATTAGCAGTCTTTTTCTTCGGTTTGCTAGCGACAAGTGCAGTATTGGCGGATGATGCTTATTCGGAAGGCTGGCAATTTGTCCAAGAAAATGGTAGAACCTACTACAAGAAGGGTGACATCAAAGAAACGACTTGGCGAGTGATTGATGGCAAGTACTATTATTTTGATCATGTATCAGGAGAAATGGTTGTCGGCTGGCAATATATCCCGTTTCCATCTAAAGGTAGTACAATTGGTCCTTACCCAAATGGTTTAAGATTAGAATCTATGCCAATGCCACAATGGTATTACTTTGGTCAAGATGGGGTCCTACAAGAATTTGTTGGTAAGCAAGTTTTGGAAGCAAAAACTGCTACCAATACCAACAAACATCATGGGGAACAATATGATAGCCCAGCAGAGAAACGAGTCTATTATTTTGAAGATCAACGTAGTTATCATACTTTAAAAACTGGTTGGATTTATGATGAGGGATACTGGTATTATTTACAAAAGAGTGGTGGCTTCGATGCTCGTATCGACAGTTTAACGGTTGGGGAGCTAGTGCGTGGTTGGACAAATGATAACTCAACTTGGTACTATCTAGATCCAACAACTGCTACAATGCAAACAGGTTGGAAATACCTTGGCAACAAGTGGTACTACCTCCGTTCATCAGGAGCCATGGCAACTGGCTGGTATCAGGAAGGCTCAACTTGGTACTATTTAGATGCTGAGAATGGCGATATGAAAACGGGTTGGCAAAACCTTGGTAACAAGTGGTACTATCTCCGTTCATCAGGAGCTATGGTCACTGGTTGGTTCCAGGTCGGTAGTAAATGGTACTATGCTTATAGCTCAGGTGCTTTAGCAGTGAATACCACTGTAGATGGCTATTCTGTCAATTATAATGGCGAATGGATTCAATAATGAAAGAAGCGATTGTGAATGGAAACAATCGCTTTTTTTGTGAAAATATAATAAAATAGATAGGAGAGAATAAATACTTGTAGGAAAAAATAATACTCTTCGAAAATCAAATTCAAACC
>NZ_AEDV01000014.1 GCF_000148545.1 Streptococcus mitis SK597
GCTAAGCGACTTCCATATCTCACAGGGGGCAACCCCCAACTACTTCCGGCGTTCTAGGGCTTAACTTCTGTGTTCGGCATGGGTACAGGTGTATCTCCTAGGCTATCGTCACTTAACTCTGAGTAATACCTACTCAAAATTGAATATCTATTCAAANCAAGAAAACCTCTCGCTTTCTATTCTCAGTTACTTTGGATAAGTCCTCGAGCTATTAGTATTAGTCCGCTACATGTGTCGCCACACTTCCACTTCTAACCTATCTACCTGATCATCTCTCAGGGCTCTTACTGATATAAAATCATGGGAAATCTCATCTTGAGGTGGGTTTCACACTTAGATGCTTTCAGCGTTTATCCCTTCCCTACATAGCTACCCAGCGATGCCTTTGGCAAGACAACTGGTACACCAGCGGTAAGTCCACTCTGGTCCTCTCGTACTAGGAGCAGATCCTCTCAAATTTCCTACGCCCGCGACGGATAGGGACCGAACTGTCTCACGACGTTCTGAACCCAGCTCGCGTGCCGCTTTAATGGGCGAACAGCCCAACCCTTGGGACCGACTACAGCCCCAGGATGCGACGAGCCGACATCGAGGTGCCAAACCTCCCCGTCGATGTGAACTCTTGGGGGAGATAAGCCTGTTATCCCCAGGGTAGCTTTTATCCGTTGAGCGATGGCCCTTCCATACGGAACCACCGGATCACTAAGCCCGACTTTCGTCCCTGCTCGAGTTGTAGCTCTCGCAGTCAAGCTCCCTTATACCTTTACACTCTGCGAATGATTTCCAACCATTCTGAGGGAACCTTTGGGCGCCTCCGTTACCTTTTAGGAGGCGACCGCCCCAGTCAAACTGCCCGTCAGACACTGTCTCCGATAGGGATCACCTATCTGGGTTAGAGTGGCCATAACACAAGGGTAGTATCCCAACAACGTCTCCTTCGAAACTGGCGTCCCGATCTCATAGACTCCTACCTATCCTGTACATGTGGTACAGACACTCAATATCAAACTGCAGTAAAGCTCCATGGGGTCTTTCCGTCCTGTCGCGGGTAACCTGCATCTTCACAGGTACTAAAATTTCACCGAGTCTCTCGTTGAGACAGTGCCCAAATCATTACGCCTTTCGTGCGGGTCGGAACTTACCCGACAAGGAATTTCGCTACCTTAGGACCGTTATAGTTACGGCCGCCGTTTACTGGGGCTTCAATTCATACCTTCGCTTACGCTAAGCACTCCTCTTAACCTTCCAGCACCGGGCAGGCGTCACCCCCTATACATCATCTTACGATTTAGCAGAGAGCTGTGTTTTTGATAAACAGTTGCTTGGGCCTATTCACTGCGGCTGACTTAAAGTCAGCACCCCTTCTCCCGAAGTTACGGGGTCATTTTGCCGAGTTCCTTAACGAGAGTTCTCTCGCTCACCTGAGGCTACTCGCCTCGACTACCTGTGTCGGTTTGCGGTACGGGTAGAGTATGTTTAAACGCTAGAAGCTTTTCTTGGCAGTGTGACGTCACTAACTTCGCTACTAAACTTCGCTCCCCATCACAGCTCAATGTTATAGAACTAAGCATTTAACTCAATTCACACCTCACTGCTTAGACAGACACTTCCAATCGTCTGCTTTAGTTAGCCTACTGCGTCCCTCCATCACTACATACTCTAGTACAGGAATATCAACCTGTTGTCCATCGGATACACCTTTCGGTCTCTCCTTAGGTCCCGACTAACCCAGGGCGGACGAGCCTTCCCCTGGAAACCTTAGTCTTACGGTGGACAGGATTCTCACCTGTCTTTCGCTACTCATACCGGCATTCTCACTTCTATGCGTTCCAGCACTCCTCACGGTATACCTTCTTCACACATAGAACGCTCTCCTACCATACCTATAAAGGTATCCACAGCTTCGGTAAATTGTTTTAGCCCCGGTACATTTTCGGCGCAGGGTCACTCGACTAGTGAGCTATTACGCACTCTTTGAATGAATAGCTGCTTCTAAGCTAACATCCTAGTTGTCTGTGCAACCCCACATCCTTTTCCACTTAACAATTATTTTGGGACCTTAGCTGGTGGTCTGGGCTGTTTCCCTTTCGACTACGGATCTTAGCACTCGCAGTCTGACTGCCGACCATAATTCTTTGGCATTCGGAGTTTATCTGAGATTGGTAATCCGGGATGGACCCCTCACCCAAACAGTGCTCTACCTCCAAGAATCTCTAATGTCGACGCTAGCCCTAAAGCTATTTCGGAGAGAACCAGCTATCTCCAAGTTCGTTTGGAATTTCTCCGCTACCCACAAGTCATCCAAGCACTTTTCAACGTGCCCTGGTTCGGTCCTCCAGTGCGTCTTACCGCACCTTCAACCTGCTCATGGGTAGGTCACATGGTTTCGGGTCTACGTCATGATACTAAGGCGCCCTATTCAGACTCGGTTTCCCTACGGCTCCGTCTCTTCAACTTAACCTCGCATCATAACGTAACTCGCCGGTTCATTCTACAAAAGGCACGCTCTCACCCATTAACGGGCTCGAACTTGTTGTAGGCACACGGTTTCAGGTTCTATTTCACTCCCCTCCCGGGGTGCTTTTCACCTTTCCCTCACGGTACTGGTTCACTATCGGTCACTAGGGAGTATTTAGGGTTGGGAGATGGTCCTCCCAGATTCCGACGGGATTTCGCGTGTCCCGCCGTACTCAGGATACTGCTAGGTACAAAGACTATTTTAAATACGAGGCTATTACTCTCTTTGGCTGATCTTCCCAAATCATTCTTCTATAATCTTTGAGTCCACATTGCAGTCCTACAACCCCGAAGAGTAAACTCTTCGGTTTGCCCTCCTGCCGTTTCGCTCGCCGCTACTAAGGCAATCGCTTTTGCTTTCTCTTCCTGCAGCTACTTAGATGTTTCAGTTCACTGCGTCTTCCTCCTCACATCCTTAACAGATGCGGGTAACAGGTAGTACCTGTTGGGTTCCCCCATTCGGAAATCCCTGGATCATCGCTTACTTACAGCTACCCAAGGCATATCGTCGTTTGTCACGTCCTTCTTCGGCTCCTAGTGCCAAGGCATCCACCGTGCGCCCTTATTAACTTAACCTTATTTTTTGACCTTTCAGTCATAAACTCTTATTAATACTACAGCGTTTTCGGTTTATTTTCTTGTTACTATTTGATATAGATATTCAATTTTCAATGTGCATTACTTGGTGATCTCTCACCAATGGAGCCTAGCGGGATCGAACCGCTGACCTCCTGCGTGCAAAGCAGGCGCTCTCCCAGCTGAGCTAAGGCCCCACAAGACCTCTCAAGACTAAACAAGACCAATGCGCAGTTCCTTATCCTTAGAAAGGAGGTGATCCAGCCGCACCTTCCGATACGGCTACCTTGTTACGACTTCACCCCAATCATCTATCCCACCTTAGGCGGCTGGCTCCTTACGGTTACCTCACCGACTTCGGGTGTTACAAACTCTCGTGGTGTGACGGGCGGTGTGTACAAGGCCCGGGAACGTATTCACCGCGGCGTGCTGATCCGCGATTACTAGCGATTCCGACTTCATGTAGGCGAGTTGCAGCCTACAATCCGAACTGAGACTGGCTTTAAGAGATTAGCTTGCCGTCACCGGCTTGCGACTCGTTGTACCAGCCATTGTAGCACGTGTGTAGCCCAGGTCATAAGGGGCATGATGATTTGACGTCATCCCCACCTTCCTCCGGTTTATTACCGGCAGTCTCGCTAGAGTGCCCAACTGAATGATGGCAACTAACAATAGGGGTTGCGCTCGTTGCGGGACTTAACCCAACATCTCACGACACGAGCTGACGACAACCATGCACCACCTGTCACCTCTGTCCCGAAGGAAAGCTCTATCTCTAGAGCGGTCAGAGGGATGTCAAGACCTGGTAAGGTTCTTCGCGTTGCTTCGAATTAAACCACATGCTCCACCGCTTGTGCGGGCCCCCGTCAATTCCTTTGAGTTTCAACCTTGCGGTCGTACTCCCCAGGCGGAGTGCTTAATGCGTTAGCTACGGCACTAAACCCCGGAAAGGGTCTAACACCTAGCACTCATCGTTTACGGCGTGGACTACCAGGGTATCTAATCCTGTTTGCTCCCCACGCTTTCGAGCCTCAGCGTCAGTTACAAGCCAGAGAGCCGCTTTCGCCACCGGTGTTCCTCCATATATCTACGCATTTCACCGCTACACATGGAATTCCACTCTCCCCTCTTGCACTCAAGTTAAACAGTTTCCAAAGCGTACTATGGTTAAGCCACAGCCTTTAACTTCAGACTTATCTAACCGCCTGCGCTCGCTTTACGCCCAATAAATCCGGACAACGCTCGGGACCTACGTATTACCGCGGCTGCTGGCACGTAGTTAGCCGTCCCTTTCTGGTAAGATACCGTCACAGTGTGAACTTTCCACTCTCACACTCGTTCTTCTCTTACAACAGAGCTTTACGATCCGAAAACCTTCTTCACTCACGCGGCGTTGCTCGGTCAGACTTCCGTCCATTGCCGAAGATTCCCTACTGCTGCCTCCCGTAGGAGTCTGGGCCGTGTCTCAGTCCCAGTGTGGCCGATCACCCTCTCAGGTCGGCTATGTATCGTCGCCTTGGTGAGCCGTTACCCCACCAACTAGCTAATACAACGCAGGTCCATCTGGTAGTGATGCAATTGCACCTTTTAAGCAAATGTCATGCAACATCTACTCTTATGCGGTATTAGCTATCGTTTCCAATAGTTATCCCCCGCTACCAGGCAGGTTACCTACGCGTTACTCACCCGTTCGCAACTCATCCAGAGAAGCAAGCTCCTCCTTCAGCGTTCTACTTGCATGTATTAGGCACGCCGCCAGCGTTCGTCCTGAGCCAGGATCAAACTCTCATTAAAAGTTTGAGTTCTCACTCATTTCTGTCACTGACAGATTTATTGTTTTTTTCATTGTTCAGTACTACAACCTTAGTTGTAGTGCCCTGCACATTGGTTCGTCTTGTTCAGTTTTCAAAGGTCTTTGTCACT
>NZ_AEDV01000013.1 GCF_000148545.1 Streptococcus mitis SK597
AGCTATCTTGTAGTAAAAAAAATCCTGAGAATTTCTAACTCTCAGGATTTTTCGTGTTTACTGTTGTGGTTGTTGAAATTGAGGGGCCTGTGGTTGTTGTTGGATTTGTTGGCCAGGCTGTCCCTGATTTGGATCAGTTACTGGAGCACTGTTGGGTTGTTGTCCTACTGTGGTGTTTGCTTGTGTAGTTGAACTTTCAGATGTTGTAGAGGGGGTCTCTACTGACTGTGTTTGTTGTGTAGAAGGTGTAGTCCAAGTATTCTTGGCACCGTTCAAAAAGACAAACTCACCACTTCTGTATACTCCCTCAGGCATTGACCAATCTCCAGGATGGTCGTTTTGAGAGAGAGAAGTCATCATAGCACGATAGACTTTGGCAGCAACTGTGAGACCATCCCCCATAATTGGTGTGAGACGGTTTGTGTAACCTGTCCATACAGCCATTGAATATTTATGTGTATAACCTACAAACATTTCATCAGGTGCTACAAACTGACTAGTCTTGATATGGTTTTCGATTTCTTCATCTGTATAGTTAGAGGTACCTGTTTTACCAGCTTGAGGAAGCCAAGGCAGGTAGGCACCACGACCGGTTCCGTAAGTCAAGACTGTTTTCATCATTTCTGTCATCATGTAAGCAGTCGTTTCTTTCATGGCTCTTGTGCCAGAGTCAGAAAATTCTTTTTCACTACCATCGCTAAAGACAACCTTATTGATGTACATCGGTTTGTGGTAAATACCACCATTCGCGAATGCGGCATAGGCGGTAGCCATTTTTTCACTACTTGCCCCGTACTGTTTACTAGATTCGGTAGTATTACTTGAAATAGCATTTGAGTAGTGAATACTTGGATAGTCAATTCCCAAACCATTTAGGAAGTTTTTGGCTCTATCTAAACCAACCTTGTTTAGTGTTTCAACGGCAGGTACGTTACGAGATTGTTGAAGGGCATATTGCAGAGTAATATTACCAAAATATGCTCGATCCCAGTTGTAGACAGGTATGCTTGTTCCTGGATAGTTATAAGGAATATCATTAACCATAGTTGCAGTAGAATCATAAACACCGTATTCTATAGCAGGTGCATAATCGGTGATTGGTTTCATTGTTGAACCCCAGTCACGATTGGTTTCCACAGCTTGGTTGGTACCAAATGAAACGTTACTTGCTTGGTGCCGAGCTCCAAGTTGGGCAATGACTTTACCATTGGAAACATCTACGACCGTAGATGCGACTTGCAAATCATCGTCAGGGTAAGAGACGTATTGTTCGGAGTTGTAAATATCCCACAGATGTTTTTGAGCCTCTTGGTCTACATTTGTGTAAACATCCATCCCAGTAGTTAGAAGGTTATAGCCAGTTTCTTGTTCTACTTGGTCGATAACCTCTTTGAGATAATTGTCCATATATGCTGGGTAGCTATTGACTGATTTCAAACTTTGGAGTCCATCAGTAATAGGGGTATTGATAGCCTTCTCATACTGTTCGGCAGAAATGTAGCCTTGACCTTTCATCTCTGAAAGTACCAAGTTACGGCGGTCAAGGGCAGCTTCTGGATGAGAATAGGGATCGTATTGATTCGGAGCCTGTGGCATTCCTGCTAGTAGGGCAAGTTGAGGTAAAGATAGATCCTTTAGATCTTTACCATAGTAATTTTGGGCTGCTGTCTGCATTCCATAATTACCATTTGACATATAGACCTTATTGATGTAGTAGGTAAGAATTTCCTGTTTGGTAGCTTTTTGTTCCAATTGGATAGCTAGCCAAGCCTCTTGTGCTTTTCGGGAGATGTTTTGATCCGAAGTTGATGTTGAGAAATAGGTCAACTTAATCAACTGCTGGGTTAGGGTTGATCCCCCCTGTAAAGAATTACTTTGTAAGTTACGTAAGAAGGCTCCCATAATCCGAATCGTATCAATCCCTCTGTGGTCAAAGAAACGATGATCTTCGATAGACACGATAGCTTTGACTAAATCAGTAGGAATTTCGTTGGCCTGAGCGTTTACTCGGCGTTCAGAGCCCAGATCGGCAATGAGTTCGTTATTATTGTCATAAATCTTGCTAGAAGTTGTTGCAACTAATTTACTATCTGATAAGGCTGGAGCTTTACTCACAAAATAGAGGAAAACACCCCCGCCCAATAGAAATAATGCGATAAAGAGAGTTAGGAAAAAGATTCCAATATACTTTAATATTCGCATAAGAATGTATTTATTCATCTTGTTTACCACCTAGTAAATGTTCTTTGATAACATCGAGATAGGGAATTTGTGGGAATGCCCCTAGTTTTATCTGGTAACCGTATTCTCGTATGTATCCAAGTGGCATTGATTTTTGCCCCTTATCTTGATGATAGAAGCGAATCAAATCATGTGCCGGTAATAAGTAGGTTTCTTGCTGAGAAGAAAAGTGAAGAAGGACAAAGCAGATTCCTTGTTGGGCAAGGACTTGTTCCATATGCTGAATCTGATGTGGATGAAAATTTTTCATCGGAATCGCTTGTTTCTGCCTAGTTTCCTTAGCCTCAAAGTCGATGTAATATCCCTTATAAACGCCAGAATAGTCTGTCGTTGAAGCTTGTCGAAAATAGGCTTCAACAATCTTGGCACGACTTCGTTGTGGATAGTCCACTCGTACGATTTGAATAGGAGTTGGTTTCTTGTGTATAACAGCCAAGCCCTGAGACAAATAGTAGTCGTTGGTAGCATTGATCATCTTTTCAAAAGACATTCCTCGATTTGCGAAATTTTTGGGTTGAGAAAGAGATGGTTGTCTTTTTTGTGATGAAATTTTATGAGGATAGTTGACCATAATTCTCCTTATTGGTACAATAACATCACTCTATTATATCATAAATTTGCACAGGAAGGGTTAAAAATGACTACAGCTTTGGTTTTAGGCTATTCTGCTTTTGATTTGGGTTTGCTTTCTGACAAGGATCCTCGTCTTAAATTGATTAAAAAAGCGATACATAGGGATTTAGAAGCTATGGTAGAAGATGGGGTGACTTGGCTTGTATTTACAGGGACTTTGGGCTTTGAATATTGGGTTTTAGAGGTTGCTCAGGAGATGAAAACCGAATACGGTTTCCAGTTGGCCACCATTTTTGCTTTTGAAACCCATGGGGAAAATTGGAATGAAGGCAATCAGATGAAACTGAGTCGTTTTAAGCAGGTAGACTTTGTCAAATATGCCTATCCTCGTTATGAACACAAGGGGCAGTTAAGAGATTACCAGCAGTTTTTACTGGAAAACACGAACAGTTCCTATCTTTTTTATGATGAAGAAAATGAAACGAAACTAGCTTATTTTTACCAAAAGATGAAAAATCAAGAGGACTATTTTATAAAGAGATTAACATTTGATCAGCTAAATGAACTTGCTGAAAATTTTTCCGAAAATTGAAGCTTTGACCTTGATTTTTGTTTGCCTTTTTTTATATAATAATACTAGCAAGCGAGAATGGAGAGAGACATGGCAAGTATTATTTTTTCAGCAAAAGATATTTTTGAACAAGAGTTTGGACGTGAAGTCCGTGGCTATAGCAAGGTAGAAGTTGATGAGTTTTTAGACGATGTCATCAAGGATTATGAAACCTATGCTGCCTTGGTCAAGTCACTTCGTCAGGAGATTGCGGATTTGAAGGAAGAATTAACTCGTAAACCGCAAGTGAGTTCGGCTCCAAGTCCTAGTCACCCAGATCCAATTGATGTGGCTGCTTCATCTTCTATGACGAATTTTGATATTTTGAAACGCTTGAATCGTCTTGAAAAAGAAGTATTCGGTAAACAAATTTTAGACAATACTGATTTGTAATTCAGGTCTTGTTACATGCAATTTTTGGATAATCGCGTGAGGAGAGTTGCTTCTCATGAGGAAAGTCCATGCTAGCACAGGCTGTGATGCCTGTAGTGTTTGTGCTAGGCGAAACCATAAGCCTAGGGACGAGAAATCGTTACGGCAGTTGAAATGGCTAAGTCCTTGGATAGGCCAGAGTAGGCTTGAAAGTGCCACAGTGACGGAGTCTTTCTGGAAACGGAGAGAGTGGAACGCGGTAAACCCCTCAAGCTAGCAACCCAAATTTTGGTCGGGGCATGGAGTACGCGGAAACGAACGTAGTATTCTGACTGCTATCAGCTAGTGCTGTTAGTGGTAGACAGATGATTATCGAAGGAAGTGGTCCTAGTCACTTCTGGAACAAAACATGGCTTATAGAAAATTGCATATAGGTTGGGGCTGAGAAATTTTCTCAACCTCATTTTTTAAAGTGGACATATAGAAAGGTCTTGCAAGACTGTAACATGAAAAAAGAATTTAATTTAATTGCAACTGTGGCAGCAGGTCTTGAAGCTGTTGTGGGACGAGAAGTGCGAGAGTTGGGCTACGATTGTCAGGTTGAAAATGGACGTGTGCGTTTTCAAGGAGACGTGAGAGCCATTATCGAAACCAACCTCTGGCTTCGGGCAGCAGATCGTATCAAAATTATCGTAGGAACTTTCCCAGCTAAGACTTTTGAAGAGCTGTTTCAGGGAGTTTTTGCTTTAGATTGGGAAAATTATTTACCACTCGGAGCTCGGTTCCCGATTTCCAAGGCCAAATGTGTTAAATCTAAACTTCACAATGAGCCAAGTGTACAGGCTATTTCTAAGAAAGCTGTTGTCAAGAAATTGCAGAAACACTATGCCCGTCCAGAAGGAGTTCCTCTGATGGAGAATGGCCCAGAGTTTAAGATTGAGGTCTCTATTCTCAAAGATGTGGCAACTATCATGATTGATACGACCGGGTCTAGCCTCTTTAAACGTGGTTATCGTACGGAAAAGGGTGGCGCTCCTATCAAGGAAAACATGGCGGCAGCTATTTTACAACTTTCTAACTGGTATCCAGATAAGCCTTTGATTGATCCGACCTGTGGTTCAGGAACTTTCTGTATCGAGGCAGTTATGATTGCTCGAAAGATGGCACCAGGACTTCGTCGCTCTTTTGCATTTGAGGAGTGGAACTGGGTCAGCGATCGCTTGATTCAGGAAGTGCGTACAGAAGCGGCTAAAAAAGTAGACCGTGAGCTTGAACTGGATATTATGGGCTGTGATATTGATGCTCGCATGGTGGAAATTGCTAAAGCTAATGCTCAGGCAGCTGGTGTTGCAGAGGATATTACCTTTAAGCAGATGCGCGTGCAGGATTTACGTTCTGATAAAATCAATGGTGTGATTATCTCCAATCCGCCTTATGGTGAACGTTTATCAGATGATGCAGGGGTGACCAAGCTTTATGCTGAGATGGGTGAGGTTTTTGAACCTCTCAAGACTTGGAGTAAGTTTATCCTAACTAGTGATGAAGCCTTTGAAAGCAAGTATGGTAGCCAAGCGGACAAGAAGCGTAAACTGTATAACGGAACCCTGAAAGTGGATCTGTATCAATATTTTGGTCAGCGTGTTAAACGTCAGGAAGTAAAGTAGGAAGGTAAACTCATGACTAAGAAAAGACGAGATCGTCATAAAAAAGAAGGCCAAGAACCGCGATTTGATTTTGATGAAGCAAAAGAGTTAACAGTTGGTCAAGCTATTCGTAAAAATGAAGAAGTAGAAGCAGGGGTCTTGCCTGAAGATTCTATTTTAGATAAGTATGTCAAGCAACACAAAGATGAAATTGAGGCAGATAAGTTTGCGACCCGCCAATACAACAAGGAGGAGTTAGTCGAAACGCAGAGTTTGGATGATTTAATTCAAGAGATGCGTGAGGCTGTAGAAGAGTCAGAAGCTTCTTCGGAGGAAGTTCCATCTTCTGAAGACATCTTACCACCCTTGCCTCTGGACGATGAGGAGCAAGGCTTGGATCCTCTATTGCTAGAGGATGAAAATCCAACAGAAATGACTGAAGAAGTGGAAGAGGAGCAAAATCTTTCTCGTCTGGAACAAGAAGACTCAGAAAAGAAAAGCAAAAAAGGCTTTGTTTTAACTGCTTTGGCGCTTGTATCAGTAATTATCTGTGTCAGTGCATATTATGTCTATCGTCAAGTGAATCGCTCAGCACAGGAAATCCAAACTTCTCAATCATCGTCTAGCGAGCAGAATGTTCAGCCTATTTTAGAAGATTTTAATAGTCAATACGACGCCTTCTACACAGACAGCAATAAAACAGCTTTGAAAAATAGCCAGTTTGATAAACTGAGTCAACTTAAGACACTGCTTGATAAACTGGAAGGTAGTCGTGAACATACGCTTGCCAAATCGAAGTATGATAGTCTAGCAACGCAAATCAAGGCCATTCAAGATGTCAATGCACAATTTGAAAAACCAGCTATTGTGGATGGTGTCTTGAATACCAATGCCAAAGCCAAATCGGATGCTAAATTTACAGAGATTAAAACTGGCAATACTGAGATTGACAAAGTGCTAGATAAGGCTATCAGCCTTGGTAAGAGCCAGCAAACAAGTACTTCTAGCTCAAGTTCAAGTCAAACTAGTAGCTCAAGCTCTAGTCAAACAAGTTCAAATTCTTCTACCGACAATACTACAAGTAACGCCAGTCCATCTTCAAGCGCCTCATCAAATAATTCAGTTTCTGCGCGGGATGATAGCTATGGCGGTTTATCAAGTTCTGGAGTTAACCTCCAGAGAGCTTCAAGTCGTGTACCGTTCAATCAATCAGCTGTAGATGATAGTAATAACTCTGCCTGGGATTTTGCGGATGGTGTCTTGGAACAAATTCTAGCGACTTCACGTTCGCGTGGCTATATCACTGGAAACCAATATATCCTTGAACGTGTCAATATCGTTAACGGCAATGGTTATTACAACCTCTACAAGCCAGATGGAACCTATCTCTTTACCCTTAACTGTAAGACAGGTTACTTTGTCGGAAATGGCGCTGGTCATGCGGATGACTTGGACTACTAAGCAGTCGTTACAAAATTCTTTCTTTTCAAAAGTAAAAATGATAAAATAAAACAAATCAAACAAGAGGAGTGTCAAATGACAAAAGCTAACTTTGGTGTCGTAGGTATGGCCGTAATGGGTCGTAACCTTGCCCTTAATATTGAATCTCGTGGTTACACAGTTGCTATTTACAACCGTAGTAAAGAAAAAACTGAAGATGTAATTGCTTGCCATCCTGAAAAGAACTTTGTACCAAGCTATGACGTTGAAAGTTTTGTAAACTCAATCGAAAAACCTCGTCGTATCATGCTCATGGTTCAAGCTGGACCTGGTACAGATGCTACAATTCAAGCCCTTCTTCCACACCTTGACAAGGGTGATATCTTGATTGACGGCGGAAACACTTTCTACAAAGATACCATCCGTCGTAATGAAGAATTGGCAAACTCTGGTATCAACTTTATCGGTACAGGGGTTTCTGGTGGTGAAAAAGGTGCCCTTGAAGGTCCTTCTATCATGCCTGGTGGACAAAAAGAAGCCTATGAATTGGTTGCGGATGTTCTTGAAGAAATCTCAGCTAAAGCACCAGAAGATGGCAAACCATGTGTGACTTACATCGGTCCTGATGGAGCTGGTCACTATGTGAAAATGGTTCACAACGGTATCGAGTATGGTGATATGCAATTGATCGCAGAAAGTTATGACTTGATGCAACATTTGTTAGGCCTTTCTGCAGAAGACATGGCTGAAATCTTTACTGAGTGGAACAAGGGTGAATTGGACAGCTACTTGATCGAAATCACAGCTGATATCTTGAGCCGTAAAGACGATGAAGGTCAAGATGGACCAATCGTAGATTACATCCTTGATGCTGCAGGTAACAAGGGAACTGGTAAATGGACTAGCCAATCATCACTTGACCTTGGTGTGCCATTGTCACTCATCACTGAGTCAGTATTTGCACGTTACATTTCTACTTACAAAGAAGAACGTGTGCATGCTAGCAAGGTTCTTCCAAAACCAGCTGCCTTCAAATTTGAAGGAGACAAGGCTGAATTGATTGAAAAAATCCGTCAAGCCCTTTACTTCTCAAAAATCATTTCATACGCACAAGGTTTTGCGCAATTGCGTGTAGCTTCTAAAGAAAACAACTGGAACTTGCCATTTGCAGACATCGCATCTATCTGGCGTGATGGCTGTATCATCCGTTCTCGTTTCTTGCAAAAGATTACAGATGCTTACAACCGTGATGCAGACCTTGCCAACCTTCTTTTGGATGAGTACTTCTTGGATGTTACTGCTAAGTACCAACAAGCAGTGCGTGACATTGTAGCTCTTGCAGTTCAAGCTGGTGTGCCAGTACCAACTTTCTCAGCAGCTATTACTTACTATGATAGCTATCGTTCAGCTGACCTTCCAGCTAACTTGATCCAAGCGCAACGTGACTACTTTGGTGCCCACACTTACCAACGTAAAGACAAAGAAGGAACCTTCCACTACTCTTGGTATGACGAAAAATAAGTAGGTCTGCCATGGGGAAACGGATTTTATTACTTGAGAAAGAACGAAATCTAGCTCACTTTTTAAGTTTGGAACTCCAAAAAGAGCAATACCGAGTTGATCAGGTTGAGGAGGGGCAAAAAGCCCTCTCCATGGCTCTTCAGACAGACTATGACTTGATTTTATTGAATGCTCATCTGGGGGATATGACAGCCCAGGATTTTGCAGATAAGCTGAGTCGGACTAAGCCGGCTTCAGTCATCATGGTCTTGGACCATCGCGAAGACTTGCAAGATCAGATTGAGGCAATCCAACGCTTTGCCGTTTCTTACATCTATAAGCCAGTTATTATTGAGAATCTGGTAGCTCGTATTTCAGCTATTTTCCGAGGTCGGGACTTTATCG
Source organism: Streptococcus mitis SK597 (assembly GCF_000148545.1). Lineage (GTDB taxonomy): Bacteria > Bacillota > Bacilli > Lactobacillales > Streptococcaceae > Streptococcus > Streptococcus mitis_C. Next base: position 8,785 of record NZ_AEDV01000013.1, read on the forward strand.
ACCAACACTGTAGTCAGATGAAGGTTCCAACGTCTTACCGAAATCTGCGTATGGATGTAGAACATCATACCGTTTATCGTGGCGAGGAGATGATTGCTCTGACCCGTCGTGAGTATGACCTTTTGGCCACTCTTATGGGAAGCAAGAAAGTTCTGACTCGTGAGCAGTTGTTGGAAAGTGTCTGGAAGTATGAAAGTGCGACAGAGACCAATATCGTGGATGTCTATATTCGTTATCTACGTAGCAAGCTTGATGTAAAAGGTCAAAAAAGCTATATTAAAACCGTGCGTGGTGTCGGTTACACCATGCAAGAATAGAAAAGCAGTTGCAGTTGCGTAACTGCTGCTTGAGCTCTATACTATCTGTGGCAGGAATTTCTGAACTTCAGATAGTATGGGGCTTTTTTTCTACACAAAAATAGGCTCCATAATATCTATAGGGGATTTACCCACTACAAATATTATAGAGCCTTTCTTTTTTGTGGGGGGAGGATATCTATTTTTATATATCAAACTTATTTATTTTACCAAAACTAAAAAATGTATACGCTATCTTTCCGAATGACATCAAATATTTTTATATGATTTATGGGATAACATTGCATATATTTATTTAAAAAAATTGTAAAAAATGCAAAAAGCAATTGTCTGAAAATTCCTTGCTTTCCCAAAACGCTTTTTTTTTTGCGAAAATTTCAAATCAAATCAGTTGCATATATATTAAAAATAAAGTAAAATAGTTAATGGAAGGATTCACATTAACTATAATAACTAGCCGTTGCTTTAAGAAACGGTTAGTTTTATGTGAAAATCCAAAATATATTTCAAAAAGGAGATCCAAATTAATGGATAACAAATCATCAATGAGTCGCGTTGAGCGTCTACATCGTGAAAAGGTCACGCGTTACTCGATTCGTAAATATAGCTTTGGAGCGGCTAGTGTAGCAGTCGCTGCTCTTTTCATGTTCTTAGGTAATGGAGCTGTATCAGCTAATGAGCTAAGCAAACAAGATACACCATCTGTAGAAGCTCCAGCGCCAGCCTCTGAAGATAAACCAAATTCAGTAGAAAGCACACCAACAGTACAAGCAATTTCGGAAGAATCTACTGCTAAACCAGCGGAAGCAGTAACTCCAGCTTTGAACAAAACTCAACTTGAAAGCTACATTTCAGAAATTGAGACAAAACTTTCTAACGGTTCTTACGATAACAAAACGGAAGAAAGTGTTGCAGAATTAAAAGCTGACTTAGTAGCTGCAAAAACTACATTAGTAAACGCAACAACTCAAGATGAATTAACAAAAGCTTACAGAAAACTTTTCACTACAGTCAACTCTAAATTAAAAAACAAACCTGTAGAGAAAAAAGAAACTCCAGTAGTAGATACTACTAATGGAAAAGAAACTGTAGGTAAAAAAGCAGAAAACACTGAGAAAAATCCAGAATCTAACTCAATCGAAAACACAGGATCTAATGATCCACGTAATCGTCAAGCGATTCCAACGGGAATTCAATTTAGGGCGGAAGTTGCTTATTCAGAAGGTACAAATGCGGAACCAAATGGGCATAGTGATACCTATATCATCAATGATGTTGATGGTCAAACATCTTCAGCTTCTGCTGCTCAGGCGGTTTCTCGGGTAACAAACTATAAAGTAAAATATAATAAAGACGATAGTGGGAAGATTACTTCATTAGATTGGCTTGTCTTTTATAATGATCATCTAGAAAATCTAGCTAATAAGTATGGTACAGATGGAGGAGATGTATATCGGAATTATATCCAAATCCCTGCAGAAGTTAATATGCCGACGGCCATTACACGTTTAAAATATAACTCCCCAGTCGACCCTAAATGGAATCCTCAAACTAGAAAATTCCAACGTATTTTACCGGATGGTTCAGCGTTGAGTAGTTCTGTAACGTTTGAAAATCCATCACCAGATACAGCTGGTGGATTACGACTAGACAAAAAAGATACCTTTGCTCTGGCTTCTGGTTGGGAAAGTACTCTCTATGGCCGTGCCATCGAAAAACTTGCCGGTCAGGAGGAAAGATATTTCAAGAGTGCGGCGACTAATTCTTCTCCGAGAACTAAACAGTTAGTATACGGTGCTGCCTTGAATGACAAACGTTTGATTGTGGATCGTTCGACTACAGGTGGTGATGGGTATGATGGCTATGTATGGAGCTTTACAACAACAGTTCCTAATGACACAACTAATGAACAACTGAAAGATATGAAGGTTGTGTTTGGGATGATGCGTAGTGCCACTGCAGGTGCTAATGCAGCTTTTGCCAACATTGCAGCTAACCCTGTGAAAATGTGGCAGTCTGATGTTTCCCCTGAACCAACAGCGAAAGTTCAAACTGTAAAAGCTGGACAAGTACCAGATGCGAAAAAATCAATTGGAAACTTGAACGACCTTCCACAAGGAACAACAGTTGCGTACAAGGAAGCAGTAGATACACAAAACTCAGGTGAAAAACCAGCAATAGCTGTTGTAACTTACCCAGACACATCTAAAAAAGAAGTTCCTGTAAAAGTAATTGTTGAAAATGAAGCAGTAGCAGTAGCAGCTCCAGTAGTCAATACAAATGCTAAAGCTAGAAATACAGTACTTTCAACTGATGAAGAACTAACAGGAACAGGTACACCAGGAGCAACCGTTAAAGTAACTGTTAAAAATCCAGAAGGAACAACAGTAATCTCAGAAAAAACAACACAAGTTGGCGCTGATGGAAACTGGAAACTTGGTTTAGATAAAGGATTGAATAGTAACGAAATTTTAGGTGGTAATGCAGCGTCAAATGCATTCTATGCTCCTAAGAATAAAGTGGAAGTTACGCAAGTTGTCAATGGAGTATCTAGTGCAGCAACAGCGGTAACAGTATCAGAAGGGACGTCTACTATCTTGCCATCAGCCGCAGCTAAGGATGGAAAGAGCGTTGTAGCAGGAGCTAAAGAAGTTACAGTGACAATTCCGCATGATGCAGGTATTGCATACTTCTGGTATACAAACAAAAATGATAATTCTAAACCACAAATTGATATTAAACGTGAAGCTGATGGTAACTTTGTGATTTCTGGCAACAATGCTGGAAAAGCAACAGTTAAGAATGTAGTTAAAGGTGCATTCTCTGATACTGTTACATTAACATTAACAGAGCCAGCTAAAGAAGGTGCTAACCTAGAAATCATTCCTCACAATGGACTAGCTACAAAAGGTACTTACTTAGGTAGAGCTAATATTCCAGTAACAAACGAAAAACCAGTAGTATCATCTGCAACAAATTCAGATGTAACGACAGTAACTGCAGGGGGGACTGTAAATCTTTCAACTCTAGCGAAAGTAACAGACCATGAAGATGACCAAAATGCTACATTAGGAACAAAAGGTACACCGACAGTAGTATCTATCAATGGTGATACAAGCAAAACAACTCTTGAAGCAGCAGATTTAGCAACACCAGGAACATATACTGTTAAATATAAAGCAGTAGATAGTCAAGGTAAAGAGTCTGACGAGTATACACATACTGTAACTGTTCAAGGTTCAGATCCAGTAGTAAATACTAAATCTAAGAATACAATTTATTCTACTGATAGTGAAATTACAGGAACAGGTAGACCTGGTGCAACTATCAAAGTGACTGTTAAAGATCCAGAAGGAACAACAGTAATCTCAGAAAAAACAACACAAGTTGGAGAAGACGGTACTTGGAAACTTCCTTTAGATAAAGGATTGAACAGTAATGAAGCCTTAAGAGGTGGTAGTGAAGCTTCAAGAACATTCTATGCTCCTAAGAACAAGGTTGAAGTTACGCAAACTGTTAATGGTATTGAAAGCGAAAAGGCAGACTTAGAAGTTTCTATTGGTGAATCAAAAATCTTACCATCAGAGGCCGCTAAAGACCAAACTAGTGTTGTCGCTGGAGCTAAGAAAGTTGTACTAACAGTTCCGCACGATACAGGATATTCATATTTCTGGTACAAAGATAAAGAAACAAATTCAGCACCTCAAGTGACCTTGAAACGAGGCGAAGACAGAGGATGGTCTATTACAGAAAATCCAGAAAGAGCAACTATTGAATCTGTTAAGCACGGTGATTTTGTTGATACAATTACATTAACACTGACAAAACCAGTTGCTGAAGGAAAGAATAACATTCAAATCATTTCGCATAATGGTTCAGCTTCTCATGGAAGTTACTCAGGAAAATATTCAGTCAATGTAACTAACGAAGCACCAGTAGTGTCATCAGCAACAAACTCAGATGTAACGACAGTAAATGTAGGGGGAACTGTAAATCTTTCAACTCTAGCGAAAGTAACAGACCATGAAGATGACCAAAATGCTACATTAGGAACAAAAGGTACACCGACAGTAGTATCTATCAATGGTGATACAAGCAAAACAACTCTTGAAGCAGCAGATTTAGCAACATCAGGAACATATGTTGTTAAATACAAAGCAGTAGATAGTCAAGGTAAAGAGTCTAATGAGTATGAACACACTGTGAAAGTAAATCAAGCTCCAACAGTTGAACTTCCATACTCAAATCCAGACAAGAAACAAATCTATGTTTACACAGGTGAAAAGACTGACTTAACATTCAAAGCTTCAGATGATACAACAGTTAAAGATTTATATCTACGAAATAAAGGTTTAGATGAAAGTGATAACGCTAGTGTTTATGGTTTTACCATAGGAAAGGTAACTGATAGTGCTGTAGCATCTGGGGAAGGAACTGTATCTGATGATAAGAAAATAGCTACTATCAAGATGGTTGGAGTAACAAATCTGAGAGCTGGGCAAAAGTGGACAAGTTTTATCGAGGCTAAAGATAATGACGGTGTTAAATCTATGCCAGCAAATGAAGCCTATAATGTTGAGAATAACTATGAACTTCGTCGAAGAAAACTTGGGTATGTTGAATTCATCGTTAAATCTCAAACGGATAAGTACGATATCAAGACACCAACTGAAAAAGTTGCTGTAACAGATCCAGCAAACGTAACAGAAGCTGATTTAGCTAAAGTCAAAGAAAAACTGCAACTTGAGTACAATCAGGATAACGACGACGCGAATATCGCAAAAGATACTGCAGTTGATAAAAATGGTAAGATTCAATCAGTCACAAAAGATGGAAACAATCTTGTAGTAACCTATACAGATGGTTCTACAGATACAAAACCATTGTCAGAATTTGTAACATTGGACAAAGAGCCAGCTATTGATGCGGTTAAAAAAGCAGCAGAAGCCAAAATTGCCGAGATTAATAAAACTCCAAATGCTACTGATGACGAGAAACAAGCAGCAATCAATAAAGTAAATGCTGATAAGAAAAAAGCTCTTGATGAAATAGCAAAACCTGAAGTTACAACAAAAGATGCTCTCGATAAAGCTCAAACAGCAGGAACTGATGCAATCGCAAAAGATAACCCAGTAGTAGCTAAAAAAGATGAAGCTAAAAAAGCAATTGACGATGCACTTAAAGTTAAAGAAGCAGCAATTGCTGCTCGACCAGATTTAACTGATGACGAGAAGAAAGCCGCTAAAGATGCAGCTAAAGCAGCCGCTGATAAAGCTAAAGGTGCTGTTGATACAGCAACTACAAATGCAGCAGTTGATAAAGCTAAAGCAGATGGAACTACAGCAGTTGCAAATGTAACTCCAGTAGCAAAAGCAGAAGCTAAGAAAGCAATTGCGAAAGCATTAGAAGATAAAAATAGCGAAATTGATAAGCGTACAGACTTAACTGATGAAGAAAAAACAGCAGCTAAGAATGAAGCGAAAGATAAAGCTGATGCACAATTAGCGAAAATCAATGAGCAACCTGATGCAGCAACTACACCAACAGCAGCTAAAACAGCTCAAGATGCAGTAGATGCAGCTAAGAAAACAGGTGTAGCTGAAGTTACTGCAGTGAATCCAGTAGCAGTTAAGAAACCAGCAGCTAAGAAAGCCATTGACAATGCTCTTAAAGCTAAAGAGGCAGCAATTGACGCTCGTCCAGATTTAACTCCAGAAGAGAAGAAAGCCGCTAAGGATGCAGCTAAAGCAGCCGCTGATAAAGCTAAAGCAGCAGTCGATGTAGCAACAACAGATGCAGCAGTAGACGCAGCTAAAGGAACTGGTACAGGTGACATTGCGAAAGTTAACCCAGTAGCCAAAGAAGTAGCTAAGAAGGCAGTAGCAGATGAATTAGCTAAGAAAGAAGCAGCAATCGACGGGCGTAAAGACTTAACTGACGAAGAAAAAGCAGCAGCTAAGAAAGAAGCTCAAGATAAAGCTAAAGCAGCGACAGACGCTATTAACGCACAGCCTTCTAACGCAGAAACACCAGAAAAAGCAGCGGAAGCTCAAAAAGCAGTAGACGCAGCTAAGAAATCAGGTGTAGATGAAGTTGCAGCTGTAAATCCAGAAGCAGTAACTAAACCAGCAGCCAAGAAAGCAATCGAAGATAAATTAGCAAAACAATTGGAAGAGATTGCTAATACTCCAGATGCTACTGATGAAGAGAAAAAAGTAGCAGAAGATGCAGCAAAAGCAGCAGCTGAAAAAGCTAAAGAAGAAATTGACAAAGCTGAAACAGATGCAGCAGTTGAAGCTAAGAAAGATGAAGCTGTAGGTAAGGATGGTGCTAAAGGTACAATCGATAAACTTCCTGTTGTAGAAGATAAACCAAATGCTCGTAAAGCAATTGATGAAGAAGCAACAGCTAAAAAAGCAGAAATCGATGCGCGTAACGATCTAACTCCTGAAGCTAAAGCTAAATTAAAAGCTAAAGTCGATAAAATTGCTGAAAAAGCAAAAGAAGGAATCGATGCAGTAACTAGCAAAACAGATGTTGATGTGATTAAAGAAGCAGATAAAGCGGCAATTAAAGCAATTGGAGAAGTAAACAGACCAATTGATAAAGTATTAGTAAAAGATCCAAGCGCATTAACAGATGAAGAAAAAGCTAAAATCTTAGAAGAAGTTAAGAAAGTTAACCCGACAGCTAAAGAGGTTAAATATGATGAAAATGGAAACATCGAAGTAACAACAGAAGCTGGCGATAAAGGAATTATCAATCCAACAAAATTAGTGAAAACTGAGGACCAGTTAGATAACGGTAAAGGTGGAAATGACATTAACAAACCACTTGATAAAGTTATCGTAAAAGATCCATCGAACTTAACTGACGAAGAGAAAGCTAAGATTGTTGCTAAAGTTGAAGAGGTAAATTCAGGTGCTATCGTAACAATAGATGAAAACGGAACTGTTTCTGTTTCTACTCCAGAAGGTAAAACTGCTGCAATTCCAGCATCAGATTTAGTAAGAACTAAAGAAGATACTGCTAAACCAGATGCAGGAAATAGTAAAATTGTTAAACCAGCAGACAAAGTAGTTGGTGAAGCAAATGATCCAGATGATCAAGCTAAAGTAGAAGCAAAATTAAGAGAATTAAACCCAGAAACTAAATCTGTTAAATTCGATGAAAATGGGAATGCAACAGTTACATTAAACGATGGAACTACAGCAACAATCCCATCAGAAGATTTATTCAGATCAGAAGCAGATGTAACTAAACCAAATGCAGGTAACGACATCGTTAAACCAGCAGATAAGACAGCAGTTAAAGATCCAGCTAACTTAACTCCAGAAGAGAAGAAAGCGATCGAAGATAAAGTTAAGGCTGTAAATCCAGATGCAACAGTAGTTGTAGATGATAAAGGAAATGCGACAGTTACAACTCCAGAAGGTAAGACAGCCGTCATTCCAGCAGCAGACTTGACTAAGTCACCAGAAGCTGCAACTAAACCAAATGCAGGTAACGACATCGTTAAACCAGCAGATAAGACAGCAGTTAAAGATCCAGCTAACTTAACTCCAGAAGAGAAGAAAGCAATCGAAGATAAAGTTAAAGCTGTAAATCCAGATGCAACAGTAGTTGTAGATGATAAAGGAAACACTACAGTGACAACGCCATCAGGAAACACAGCAGTGATTCCAGCAACAGACTTGAC
>NZ_AEDV01000012.1 GCF_000148545.1 Streptococcus mitis SK597
TGACTTGTATTTTAGTAATTACAAGTTTGGCATAGGGATGTTTTTTGTTTACTGAAGAGGAAAGGATAAGTATAGTATATTGAATCAAGAATAGTACGACACGACTGCTAAAATATTTCTATATATTAATTTGACTTTCCTAATCGATTTGTTCACATCTTATTTCAATCTACTATATGTTTCAAGGTTTGAAACATTTTTAAACTAAACAAGAGCAAATTTTTAAAGGTGATTTTTCAAAGTAACTTTCACTTGCCTGATCGAAGTGGAAGTTAGTCTGAAATGGATTTTTATGATGGAATTAAGTATGAGACGTGTGATTTTTTCAGAAAATTTTCTAAAACAAACATGATTTGTTTGACATTTATTTGAAAATTCTGTAAAATGAATTATTATATCGTTCAAGGAGAATATATATGGAAAAACAGAAAACATTTTTTGGACATCCTATGGGCTTGTCCACCCTCTTCTTTACAGAGATGTGGGAACGCTTTTCTTACTATGGGATGCGAGCTATCCTACTTTACTATATGTACTATAGTGTGCAAGATGGTGGATTGGGAATGGATAAGACCACAGCTGCATCGGTTATGGCGATTTATGGCTCGCTGGTATTTTTGTCCTCGGTTATCGGTGGTTTTGTCAGTGACCGTATTTTAGGAAGTCGTAAGACTGTCTTTTACGGTGGGATTCTGATTATGCTAGGGCATATTGCTTTGGCAACACCTTTTGGACAAGTGGCTCTCTATCTTTCTATTGCCTTGATTATCTTTGGAACTGGATTTTTAAAACCCAATATCTCAGATATGGTGGGGGGAATTTATGAGAAAGAGGATGATAGACGGGATGCAGGTTTTAGTATCTTTGTCTTTGGTATTAACTTAGGTGCCTTCGTTGCCCCTTATCTAGTAGGTTATCTAGGTCAGGAAGTCAATTTCCATCTAGGTTTCTCATTAGCTGCCATTGGGATGTTCTTTGGTTTGGTGAAGTATGTTTTAGATGGGAAGAAATACCTGCCTGAATCAAGTCTTTACCCTACTGATCCACTTTCGCAGAAGGACCAGCAGACCTTGATTAAACGCTTGCTGATTACACTTGTCATGGTTATTCTGGTGATTATAGGCTTAGTCTTTGCTCACCAATTTAACGTGGATATGATTGTTAATATCTTTACAATAATTGCGGTAATCATTCCAATCTACTATTTCTTCAAAATTTTATCTAGTCAGAAAATAACTGCCACTGAGAGATCTCGAGTATTTGCTTACATTCCTCTATTTATCGCTGGGGTGCTCTTCTGGTCTATTGAGGAGCAGGGGTCTGTTGTTCTCGCTCTATTTGCGGATGATCAAACTCGACTCTACTTTAATGTATTTGGGAATCAGATTCATTTCCCATCTAGCTTTTTCCAAAGTATTAATCCACTTTTCATTATGATTTATGTGCCGATTTTTGCATGGTTGTGGGGGAAAATGGGTAAAAAGCAACCGTCCTCTTCTAAGAAATTTGCTTACGGTTTATTAGCAGCAGGTCTATCCTTCTTGTGGATGATGTTACCAGGGATGCTCTTTGGGACAGATGTTAAGGTCAGTCCTTTCTGGTTGATTATGAGTTGGGCTATTGTGATTGTGGGGGAAATGTTGATTTCGCCTATTGGTCTATCAGTCACTACTAAGCTAGCACCAAAATCCTTCCAAGCACAAATGATGTCTATCTGGTTCTTGAGTAATGCAGCTGCCCAAGCTATCAATGCTCAAATTGTAAAATTTTATACAAGCGAAACTGAAGTGGCTTACTATGGAATTGTTGGAGGAATTACGATTGTATTCGGTATTATCTTACTCTTCTACGTTCCACGTATTGAAAAACTAATGTCTGGTATCAAATAGAGAAAAACTGGAATTTCTGTAGGGATTCTAAAAGTTAGATCAATTATTTATTCAAAGGATTTAGTTCTGTATTGCATAGAGCTAAGTCCTTTTTGTTTGATTAAAACTCACAATGTTTCTGATTTTCCTAGTAGACATTTGTTCATTTTTTCTATTTAATACTCAATGAAAATCAAAGAGCGAACTAGGAAACTAGCCGCAGGTTGCTCAAAACACTGTTTTGAGATTGTAGATAAGACTGACGAAGTCAGCTCAAAACACTGTTTTGAGGTTGTAGATGAAACTGACGAAGTCAGCTCAAAACACTGTTTTGAGGTTGTAGATGAAACTGACGAAGTCAGCTCAAAACACTGTTTTGAGGTGGTAGATGAAACTGACGAAGTCAGCTCAAAACACTGTTTTGAGGTTGCAGATAGAACTGACGAAGTCAGCTCAAAACACTGTTTTGAGGTTGCAGATAGAACTGACGAAGTCAGTAACATATATATGGCAAGGCGACATTGACGCGGTTTGAAGAGATTTTCGAAGAGTATAAGTCAAAGCCAATCAAAAAATCTCACTATTCATCAGGCTAAAAGAAACCTAATCATAGTGAGATTGTGAATTATAGTAGAGTTTGTATGGCCTCTTCAATTTGTTTTGGGTCTGTTTTGGAAGAGAAGCGTTCAAAGACCTGCCCATCACGACCGATGAGAAACTTAGCGAAATTCCATTCGATTCGTTTTCCTAGTGGGCCAGATTTCTGGTCTTTCAACCAAACATAGAGGGGATCTGCCTCCTTACCGTTGACCTTGATCTTGGCAAAACGTGGGAAAGTGGTTTGATAATGTAGGCTACAGAAGGCGTTGATTTCCTCTGCGCTACCTGGTGCTTGTCCCATAAACTGATTGCAAGGGAAGTCTAAAATCTCAAAACCTTGTTCTTGATAGCGATCATAGAGTTCTTGAAGTCCTTGGTACTGGGGCGTTAAACCACATCCGGTAGCAGTGTTGACAACCAAGAGAACTTTCCCACGATAGGCATCTAGTGGAGTTTCTTGATTGTCTTGGTTCAAGATTGAAAAATCGTATAGTGAAGTCATTGATTGCTTTTCTCTTTCTGTTTGGTATTTTTAGGAGTTTTTTCCTCCTGTAGGGATAGAAAGCCGTAGGTCAGGGTTCCAAAAATGCTACCGATAATCAGGCCGTACATTAGGAAAGGACCACTTTTATCAAATTGCATGAGCAACTTCATAAAATCTGGAAGGGACATCTGCTGAACGAAGACTTTATGAAAGATGAGTAGGGTAAAGAGGCCAATCTGAAGGCCGATAAACACAATCCAGCTTCGAAATTTGATTTGGGCTTTGCTGTAGGTTTTGAGGATGATTTCTGACTTGTCATCTTTTTCCAGATGGAGTTCTTTGACGGCTTTCTGAGTTTTTAAAGTAATGAAAAAGATGAGTCCAGAGTAAACGTAGGGCATAGCATAGCGAACGGTTTCTATGAAGCGTCCAAATAACAGATAAAATAAGAAGAGGAAGAAGGAAGAATAAACGATTTGAACCATAGAACGGGCACAAGCCTTGTAGATAATCTCTTGTCGGCATTCATCAAAAGGGCCTTGGATGTGAAAGAGACTTCGAAGTAGGCGAGTGGTTAAGTCTTCTTTTTTCATGTTAGTAACCTCCTAAATGAGCGGTTTTACTGATTTTCTTTTACGAATTGATAGAGATAATAAAGATAAGTGATAGAAGAAAGGATAGCGATAGTGAACAGTAAATAATATTTCCAATCGCTTGAGATGAGCATCAGTTATGGTAAAGATAGAATCATAAAGCATAGTGCTAAGTTGAGTATGCGTGTTTTTTGGGAGTCAATCTTTAGATAAGTCAGTCCTTTGTTGAGGGCTGGAACAAAGACTGGAAGGAGGACTATATCGTAGATTGGTAAGTTCCCTGAAATGATGATGAAGATAAGCAGAGAACTGAACAAAAGATGATAGGTCAGTAAAGTTAGTAGTGATTTCATAGATACCTCCTAATCCTGGTCTTTTTTAGCTCTTGCAATACGAAGTGAGTCGACAATATGCATCATCACTCCGAAAAAGAAAGCTCCCAGTATAGTTTTAAAAATATGTTTTGTATTTAGAAGAGAACTGATAAAATTTGGATTTTCACTTGTTAGGGTATCAATGAGTGGAATTATAAAAAATATCACTGTTCCATAAATCGAACCTGCTTTCAGACCAGGATAACGTAACTGTTTCTTTTCTTTTTTCATGAGTTTCCTCCTAATCCTCATCTTGATTTTTCTTAGCTTTTTCAATGCGACGGGAGATGAGGAACTGTATGCTCGCTCCGAAGAAAATAGAACCGAGAATGCTTGATACACCATTTCTTATAGTGAGGAGAGAATGAAAATAGTCCTGACCTTCACCTATGAGTATATGGAGAAGAGGAGTTATAAAAAACATCCATAGACCAAAGAACAAACCTGCTTTCAGACCAGGGTAGTGTAGTTGCTTACTTTCTTTCTCACTCAGCATATCTGGATCAATAGCTGTAATCCCTGTGTTTTTCATTTGGTAGGTGACATAGCCAGCAGCGATGAGGGCAATCGCTAAAATTAGAGGAGGATAGACTAGAGCCACTAGCTGAGGATATTTATAGGCCAGAAGGAGTGGAATAAGATTTCCGAAAATCATCAGATAAAAGAGGAAGATAAAGACTTGGTTGCCGATACGGTCTGCCTCACGTCGTTTGTATTCGTCAAGTGGATCAGAAATACCGTATGTGCGTTTGATCAGTTTTTCAGTGAAGGTTTCTTTTTTCATGAGTTTGCTCCTTTTTTAAAAATCTTCCTCCCAAAAGAGACTGTTGAGGTCAGTTTGGAGGCTGCGGGCGAGATTGAGACAGAGTTCCAGGGTTGGATTGTACTTGTCGTTTTCAATCATATTGATGGTTTGTCTCGAGACACCGATATCCTTGGCTAGCTCGAGTTGGGAAATACCCAATTCCTTGCGAAATTCTTTCACACGATTCATCTGGTCTCCTTTCTGATTTGTGTCGCATATATTTGACTATATTATAGTCTTTTAAACATGAAGTGTCAAGTATTTTTGACATATTTTTTGAAGAAATAGTAGTCTCCTTGTCCGATTTGTCTGACTAGTGCAAGCTGGTCGGATTTGTGGTAAAATAGATAAGATATGACAAAAGAATTTCATCATGTAACGGTCTTACTCCACGAAACGATTGATATGCTTGACGTAAAGCCCGACGGTATCTACGTTGATGCGACTTTGGGTGGAGCGGGCCATAGCGAATATTTATTAAGTAAATTAAGTGAAAAAGGCCATCTCTATGCCTTTGACCAGGACCAGAATGCCATTGACAATGCGCAACAACGCTTGGCACCTTACATTGAAAAGGGAATGGTGACCTTTATCAAGGATAACTTCCGTCATTTACAGGCACGTTTGCGCGAAGCTGGTGTTCAGGAAATTGATGGAATTTGTTATGACTTGGGAGTGTCTAGTCCTCAATTGGACCAGCGTGAGCGTGGTTTTTCTTATAAAAAGGATGCGCCACTGGACATGCGGATGAATCAGGATGCTAGCCTGACAGCCTATGAAGTGGTGAACCACTATGACTATCATGACTTGGTTCGTATTTTCTTCAAGTATGGTGAGGATAAATTTTCTAAGCAGATTGCGCGTAAGATTGAGCAAGCGCGTGAAGTGAAGCCGATTGAGACAACGACTGAGTTAGCAGAAATTATCAAGTCGGCCAAACCTGCCAAGGAACTCAAGAAGAAGGGCCATCCTGCCAAGCAGATTTTCCAGGCTATTCGAATTGAAGTTAATGATGAACTGGGAGCGGCAGATGAGTCCATCCAGCAGGCTATGGATATGTTGGCTCTGGATGGTAGAATTTCAGTGATTACCTTTCATTCCTTGGAAGACCGCTTGACCAAGCAATTGTTTAAGGAAGCTTCAACAGTTGAAGTTCCAAAAGGTTTGCCTTTCATCCCAGATGATCTCAAGCCCAAGATGGAATTGGTATCCCGTAAGCCAATCTTGCCAAGTGCAGAAGAATTAGAAGCCAATAACCGCTCGCACTCAGCTAAGTTGCGCGTGGCCAGAAAAATTCACAAGTAAGAGGAAAAAATGGTAGATAAAAAAGAAACAACCAGTCAATTCTTGCAGAATCGTATAAAAAAATTCTCCCGTGTGGAGAAGGCTTTTTATCTTTCCATTGCGTTTACAGCTCTCGTTTTGGCGCTGAGTATTATCTTTATGCAGACTCGACTCCTACAAGTACAAAATGATCTGACAAAAATCAATGCGCAGATAGAGGAGAAGAAGACAGAGTTGGATGATGCCAAACAAGAGGTAAATGAATTGTTGAGGGCAGAACGCTTGAAAGAAATCGCAAATTCTAAGGACTTAAAATTGAATAACGAGAATATTCGATCAGCGGAGTAAGATATGAAGTGGACAAAAAGAATAACCCGATTTGCGATTAGAAACCGTAAATCTCCAGCAGAAAACCGTAAAATAGTGGGGAAGTACATCAGCTTGTTAGCTGTCGTACTTTTCGCTGTCTTTTTGGTCAATTTTGCGGTCATTATTGGGACGGGCACTCGCTTTGGAACAGATTTAGCGAAGGAAGCTAAGAAGGTTCATCAAACCACCCGTATAGTTCCTGCCAAACGTGGGACTATTTATGACCGAAATGGAGTCCCAATTGCTGAGGACGCAACCTCCTATAATGTCTATGCTGTCATTGATAAAAAATACAAATCAGCAACGGGTAAAATTCTTTATGTAGAAGATGCCCAGTTTAATAAGGTAGCAGAGGTTTTCCATAAGTATCTGGATATGGACGAGACTTATGTTAAAGAACAATTGTCTCAACCGAATCTGACTCAAGTTTCTTTTGGTGCAAAAGGAAATGGAATTACCTATGCCAATATGATGGCTATTAAAAAGGATCTAAAAGACGCTAGTGTTGAAGGAATTGACTTCACAACTAGCCCTAATAGAAGCTATCCAAATGGACAATTCGCTTCTAGTTTTATTGGTTTAGCTCAACTCCATGAAAATGAAGATGGAAGCAAGAGTTTGCTGGGAACTTCTGGGATGGAGAGTTCCTTGAACAGTATTCTTGCAGGGAAAGACGGTATTATTACCTATGAAAAAGATCGTCTGGGTAATATTGTCCCCGGAACGGAACAAGTTTCCCAACAAACGGTAGATGGCAAGGATGTTTATACAACTATTTCCAGCACCCTTCAGTCCTTCATGGAGACACAGATGAATGCCTTTCAAGAGAAAGTAAAAGGCAAGTATATGACAGCAACCTTGGTTAGTGCTAAAACGGGGGAGATTCTTGCAACGACGCAGAGACCAACCTTTGATGCCGATACTAAGGAAGGACTTACCAAGGACTTTGTTTGGCGTGATATCCTCTATCAAAGTAACTATGAGCCAGGGTCAACCATGAAGGTCATGACGCTCGCTGCTGCTATTGATAATAATACTTTCCCAGGAGGAGAAGTTTTCAATAGTAGTGAGTTAAAAGTAGCAGATGCTACTATCCGAGATTGGGACGTCAATGAAGGATTGACCGGTGGCAGAATGATGACTTTCTCTCAAGGTTTCGCGCTCTCAAGTAACGTTGGGATGACGCTTCTTGAGCAAAAGATGGGAGATGCTACTTGGCTTGATTATCTAAATCGCTTTAAATTTGGTGTTCCGACTCGTTTTGGCTTGACGGATGAATATGCAGGTCAACTTCCGGCTGACAATATCGTAAATATTGCTCAGAGTTCATTTGGACAAGGGATTTCAGTAACCCAGACGCAAATGATTCGTGCCTTTACGGCTATTGCCAACGATGGCGTCATGCTAGAGCCTAAATTTATTACGGCCTTGTATGATCCAAATGATCAAACTGTTCGTAAATCTCAAAAAGAAATCGTAGGAAATCCCGTTTCGAAAGATGCAGCTAGCCAAACTCGTACTCACATGGTCTTGGTAGGAACAGATCCTACATATGGAACCATGCATAACCACAGCACAGGCAAGCCAACTGTAACTGTTCCTGGTCAAAATGTCGCCCTCAAGTCCGGTACGGCCGAGATTGCCGATGAGAAAAATGGAGGTTACTTAGTTGGTACGACCAATTACATTTTTTCGGCTGTGTCGATGAACCCTGCTGAAAATCCTGATTTTATTCTCTATGTGACGGTTCAACAGCCTGAGCATTATTCAGGTATCCAGTTGGGGGAATTTGCCAATCCTATTTTGGAAAGGGCAGTGGCTATGAAAGATTCCCTTAACCTGCAATCTACCGCTAAAACGTTAGATCATGTAACCAATCAAAGCGTTTATGCCATGCCTAGCATTAAGGATATTTCACCCGGTGATTTGGCGGAAGCCTTACGTCGCAATATTGTGCAACCAATCGTTGTGGGAACAGGAACAAAGATTAAAGAATCATCTGTAGAAGAAGGGACAGATCTTGCACCTAACCAGCAAGTTCTCCTCTTATCTGATAAAGCAGAGGAAGTTCCAGATATGTATGGTTGGACAAAAGCAACCGCAGAAGCTTTTTCTAAGTGGTTAAATATAGAACTTGTATTTGAAGGTTCAGGCTCTACTGTGCAGAAGCAAGATGTTCGTGCCAATACAGCTATCAAGGACATTAAAAAAATTACATTAACTTTAGGAGACTAATATGTTTATTTCCATCAGTGCTGGAATTGTGACATTTTTACTAACTTTGGTAGGAATTCCAGCCTTTATCCAATTTTATAGAAAGGCGCAAATTACAGGCCAGCAGATGCATGAGGATGTTAAACAGCATCAGGCAAAAGCTGGCACGCCAACTATGGGGGGACTTGTTTTCCTCATTGCTGCAGTTGTGGTGAGTTTCCTTGTTGCTCTTTTTTCAAAACAATTGACCAATAATGTGGGAATGATTTTGTTTATCTTAGTCTTGTATGGCTTGGTCGGATTTTTAGATGACTTTCTCAAGGTTTTTCGCAAAATCAATGAGGGGCTTAATCCCAAGCAAAAATTGGCTCTTCAGCTTCTAGGTGGAGTTATCTTCTATCTTTTCTATGAGCGTGGGGGCGATATCCTGTCTGTATTTGGTTATCCAGTTCATTTGGGATTTTTCTATATTTTCTTTGCTCTTTTCTGGCTAGTCGGTTTTTCAAATGCAGTCAACTTGACAGACGGCATTGACGGTCTGGCTAGTATTTCCGTTGTGATTAGTTTGTCTGCCTATGGAGTTATTGCCTATGTGCAAGGCCAGATGGATATTCTCCTGGTGATTTTTGCCATGATTGGTGGTTTGCTTGGTTTCTTCGTCTTTAACCACAAGCCTGCCAAGGTATTTATGGGAGATGTGGGAAGTTTGGCTCTCGGTGGAATGCTGGCAGCCATCTCTATGGCCCTCCACCAAGAATGGACTCTCTTGATTATTGGAATTGTCTATGTCTTTGAAACAACTTCGGTCATGATGCAAGTCAGCTATTTCAAACTGACAGGTGGTAAACGTATTTTCCGTATGACGCCTGTGCATCACCATTTTGAGCTTGGAGGATTGTCTGGTAAAGGAAATCCTTGGAGCGAGTGGAAGGTTGACTTCTTCTTTTGGGGAGTGGGGCTTCTAGCAAGTCTTTTGACCCTTGCAATTTTATATTTGATGTAAGAATGGCACCCTGATATTTCAGGGTGTTTTTGCTGTTTAAAAAATATTGGTCAATTAAAGTCAAAATTCTTGACCTTTTCTGACTAATGTAGTATATTATGAACGTAAGGTAAATGAAAGCCTTACTAGAACACTTATTTAAAGTAAAATAGAAAGAGGTGGGGTCTATGTTTAATCTAGAAATCTTCAGAAGTAAAGATAGTCTACTCCTGCTTGAAAAAGAAAAACCAGAAATAGTACGTAGAGTAGCGATTTAGCTAGTCTAAATTTTTTAAAACAAAGGTCAAAGATAGTCAATATCAGTAATAATAAATAACAAAAAGAGGTAAAGAATATGAACAACAACTTTAATAATTTTAACAACATGGATGATTTATTTAACCAATTGATGGGTGGTATGCGAGGATACAGTTCTGAAAACCGTCGCTACTTGATTAATGGACGTGAAGTGACACCTGAGGAATTTGCTCACTATCGTGCAACTGGTCAATTGCCAGGAAAAGCAGAAGTTGATGGCCAAATGCCACAACAGGCTTCAGGTATGAAACAAGATGGTGTCCTTGCTAAACTAGGTCGAAACTTGACAGCAGAAGCTCGTGAGGGCAAGCTGGATCCTGTTATCGGCCGAAACAAGGAGATTCAAGAAACATCTGAAATCCTTTCACGTCGTACCAAGAACAATCCTGTTTTGGTAGGAGATGCAGGTGTTGGTAAGACAGCAGTTGTCGAAGGTTTGGCACAAGCCATTGTGAACGGTGATGTTCCAGCTGCTATTAAGAACAAGGAAATTATTTCCATTGATATCTCAGGTCTTGAGGCTGGTACTCAATACCGAGGTAGCTTTGAAGAAAACGTTCAAAACTTAGTCAATGAAGTAAAAGAAGCGGGAAATATCATTCTCTTCTTTGATGAAATTCACCAAATCCTCGGTGCAGGTAGCACTGGTGGAGACAGTGGTTCTAAAGGGCTTGCAGACATTCTTAAGCCAGCTCTCTCTCGTGGAGAATTGACAGTGATTGGGGCAACGACTCAAGATGAGTACCGTAACACCATCTTGAAGAATGCAGCTCTTGCTCGTCGGTTCAACGAAGTCAAGGTCAATGCTCCTTCAGCAGAGGATACATATAAAATTCTTCAAGGAATTCGTGACCTCTATCAACAACACCACAATGTCATCTTGCCAGATGAAGTCTTGAAAGCAGCAGTGGATTATTCTGTTCAGTATATTCCTCAACGTAGCTTGCCAGATAAGGCTATCGACCTTGTCGATGTAACGGCAGCTCACTTGGCAGCTCAGCATCCTGTAACAGATGTGCATGCTGTTGAACGAGAAATCGAAGCGGAAAAAGACAAGCAAGAAAAAGCAGTTGAGGCAGAAGATTTTGAAGCAGCTCTAAACTATAAAACACGCATTGTAGAATTGGAAAAGAAAATCGAAAACCACACAGAAGATATGAAGGTGACTGCAAGTGTCAACGATGTAGCTGAATCTGTAGAACGAATGACGGGAATTCCAGTTTCACAAATGGGAGCATCAGATATCGAACGTTTGAAAGATATGGCTCATCGTTTGCAAGACAAGGTAATCGGTCAAGACAAGGCGGTAGAAGCGGTAGCTCGTGCTATCCGTCGTAATCGTGCCGGTTTTGATGAAGGCAATCGCCCAATCGGTAGCTTCCTCTTTGTAGGACCAACTGGGGTTGGTAAGACGGAACTTGCTAAGCAATTGGCGCTCGATATGTTTGGTACTAAGGATGCTATCATCCGTTTGGATATGTCTGAATACAGTGACCGCACAGCCGTTTCTAAGCTAATTGGTACAACAGCAGGCTATGTGGGTTATGATGACAATAGCAATACCTTAACAGAACGTGTTCGTCGCAATCCATACTCTATCATTCTCTTGGATGAAATTGAAAAGGCTGATCCTCAAGTCATTACCCTTCTCCTCCAAGTTCTAGATGATGGTCGTTTGACAGATGGTCAAGGAAATACGGTGAACTTCAAGAACACTGTCATTATTGCGACATCAAATGCTGGTTTTGGCTATGAAGCCAACTTGACAGAAGATGTGGACAAACCAGAATTGATGGACTGTTTGAAACCATTCTTCCGTCCAGAGTTCCTCAACCGCTTTAACGCAGTTATCGAGTTCTCGCACTTGACTAAGGAAGATCTTTCTAAGATTGTGGACTTAATGTTGGCTGAAGTCAACCAAACCTTGGCTAAGAAAGACATTGATTTGGTAGTCAGTCAAGCGGCTAAGGACTATATCACAGAAGAAGGCTACGATGAAGTCATGGGTGTTCGTCCACTCCGTCGTGTGGTTGAACAAGAAATCCGTGACAAAGTCACAGACTTCCACTTGGATAACCTTGATGCTAAACACCTAGAAGCTGACATGGAAGATGGTGTTTTGGTCATTCGTGAAAAAGCCTAAGAGAAAATTTTGAGAATAAAAAGAAGAGACTGGATAAAAGATTTTGGATTTTATACTCAATAAAAACAAAATAAGAACTAGAGAGTGATTCCATTATAGAAATTTCAACTTTCGATAATATTGATAAATCCAGTAACAAATCTGAGGTGAGATATTGTCTATGTAGATTGATATTTGAATTTAGAAGAGTATTTGGAATTCTTTGTTATGAATTCTGAGAATAAATAGATGAAACAAAAAAGCGAATAAAACAGAACTCTGATTTTCAGAAAACTAGTTTATTCGTTTTTTATTTACTCTTATCTATCTTGGCTTAATTCGAATATTTCCATCACCTTATGAACAATCATCTTATGCTGTGGGTGTTTCTGAATCTTCAATAACAGTTCCATCATCTCTGTATCTTGTGGGACAGAATGTAGAATAACTCCCATAGCTTTAACCTCTGTGATAAGTCTCGCTATTTATCTTATGGGTTAAGGGGATATATTTTTATTTACTTTAGTTAAAAATAATTTAAAAAAGATTAACTAAAGTATATTTATTTGTGGTATAATTAGGGTAGTGTTTAACAATATTTTAAACATAAATATAAAACAGGAGGCTTTTTATGAATAAAAAGAAAATATTGGGAGTTATATTATTGTCTATTCTTTTTGTGTTGGCTGGTTGTAGCAAGAAAGAATTAAGTAAAATTGAAATGATTGAGGGAAGCTATAATACAGATTTAGGACTTATAACTATAGATAAAGATAAAAAACTAGTTGGTTTTGAGGGGTTTGGTTATATATATTTCAAAGAAGACGCTGACAAATTTGATAAAAGTAAGCTGGAGTATTATTTCGTAAACAATGCTGATAAAAATGAATTAAAAGAAAATGAAGCTATTGTTGCTATTGGTATTGAAGATAAATCTATTTACAAGATACAATGGACAGCTAGTGATAAAACTAAAAAAGTTGACTCTATAACTATTACTATGACTTATACATTAAACAAGAGTCATAGAAAATCACTATATAAAGAGTATTCAGGAGTTAGAATACAAAATAAATAATGTTAGTACAGTTAGGAAAAGCTAAGAGGTTATTAAAATTTCTTTTAGTAATCACATTTCTTATTTTGCTGTCAGGATGTAGAAATTCTCTAAACCGTATTGAAATTGGAGATGAAATCTATTTTTGGACTGTAGAACAGAATTTAGATACTGAAGAATTTGAATCTGTTAAGGTTACAGGGATAGTCTCACAGGTAGTTGAATATGAAGATTATTATATAGTGAGACTACAAGGAGATATAAGACCTTACCAGATAGATAAAGACAAATTTCACTGATAAAAGGTAAAGTATGAATAAAGGAAAAATTTTAAAGATAACTGAGAACACAGTGTACATAGGTTATGAAGATGGAAGTTTAAAGGAAATTCCTATTGAATCTTGTGACTTTGAACCTAGAATGGGGGATTATGTAGAGGTTTATGGTGATATTGCTATAAAGGTTGAAGGTAGTAAAGAAAGTAGCCTAGTTAAAAAATCAGAGGCTAAAAAAATTTCATTAGTTAGCAAGATAAACATATTTTCCTCTATAGTTTTATTTCCTATCTCATTTAGTTTATTATATGATAGAGGAGTAATATTAGAAGCTACAATACTATCCCTTTTTGTAGTTTCACTGTTACTGATTGTATTAAATCTGATACTTCTTATTATTTCATCTATTAAGAAGAATAAGGTTAATAAAAAAAGCTCCATAACGTATTTGATTATAGCTATTATAATTCTTATTTTATCAACTGTATATGTAAGTAATAATTTCAGTCCAAATTCAAAGAAGACTGTATCACAGAACACTTCTAAGTCCTCTAAATCATCATCTAAGAATAGTTCTATAACTCAATCAAATGAAGATGATACTGAGAAAGCAACAGCTGATTTTAATAATTATTTAGAGAATAATTTAGGTGAAAAGATAGACTATAAAGGGGATATCACATTGATTAATGATGATGAAATTTATCTAGATACAGATAAAATCATTATTAATAATAAAAAATATGATTCCAAAGGATTTAAACATAGTCCTAAAATAAAGGCAGTTTATAAAGGGAAAGATATTTTTAGAGGTGGTCAATCTCTAGGTTTAAATGCAAAAGTTAAAAAGGAGTCAGGAAAACCACAACTTGAAATTTTTGATGTGTTCACAGTAGGGCAAACTTATGAACAATATATGCAAAAAGGGATAGAATTAAAAAGTAAATTTGAATTACGAGCAACTGTAAAAGAAGTTAATAAAATAAATAAGAGCGATAGCGATGTATTAACTTTATTGATTGTTGTAGAACCTCATTCAATTGATTTATTTGATGATGATAATGCACCATTCCAATTTGAAGATGGCAAAAAAATACACTTGGCTTTAACTGAGCAGACAGAAGAGGAATTTATTAAACAAAAAAGAGGGTTGAAATCAGGTGATGATATTAGAATTTATGGGATGTTAATGACAGATTCACTAGATTTGTTGTTAGCAAATCAAGGTGGTAGTTATTTAGACGTGAAAAGAACTAATTAGAAATAAGGTATGAGGTAATGAATACATATAAAGTTATTAAAATCGAAGAAACTCTAATCTATTTAGGTAAAGATGATGGAACTTTGCTAAAAGTTGAACAGACTTCTTTTAATTTTGTACCACAACTAGGGGATATAGTAGAGGTATATCAATCTGAAGGAACCTATATCATAACTAAAAAGTCTAGTGAAGTTCCCACAGAACAGAAAAAAGAAGAAAAAGGATTTCTGACAGTTAGAAATATTAAGCTTTATGCATGGCTTGGAGTTTTTGCCATTTTGATATGGCACCCTGTTTTTGCTGTAATCCCTTCAGTAATGTATCGCCTTCTAAAAGAAAAAGGAGAGAAAGATAGTGCTACTTTGATATTAGGAGCAACAATATTTGCGACAATCCTAGCAATAATCGTTAGAGTACTTCTAACGCTCTGATAAGAGGTAACACGTTTTTTAAAGTAATAGATAAGCACTGGATACTCAGATTCAGTGCTTTCTTTTTTCTTTTTGTTTTTTTAATCGACCTCTTCAATAAAGAAAAAACATTCTAAAATTACAACCTATACCTAATTCCTTATCTGAATAACGGAACAGTCTACGATTGGATAGATTTAGTATAAATTACTCTTTAGTGCTTTTTATTTATCACTAACTATCTTGGCTTAATTCAAGTATTTCCATCACCTTATGAACAATCATCTTATGCTGTGGGTGTTTCTGAATCTTCAATAACAGCTCCATCATCTCAGTATCTTGTGGGACAGAATAAGGTAAGAAAAAATCACTCAACGGAACTTCTAAAGCATCAACAATCTTCACAAAAGTTTCCAAAGAGATATTTCTATGACTATTCTCTATCTGACTGATATAAGGAACGCTTAGATTTGTTCTTTCTGCTAATTCTTGTTGTGTAATCTTCTTTGAAACTCGTAAGTCTCGTATCTGATTACTTATATTTTCTAATATATCATCCATTCCTTCACCCTCTAAGTTAAATCTACTATCTATCTTATAGATTAAACAATCAGGTTTACATTCTCTATAGTTTAATGTTTTTTAAAAATATATTCTATTGTTAAAGTTTGTGTGATATAATTATAACTAATAGGAAACATTTCTTTTATTTCATTAAATAAAGTTAAATATCAGGAGGATATATATGCTTAAAAAACTTAAGGAATTAAGCAAAGAACAAAAGATTATAGGTAGTATTGTACTATTGCTTATCCTCATTTTGTTCTTCACACTATTAACTAGCGGTAGCACTAAACACTCACAAGTTCAAACTAAGGCTAATGATTCTGTCAAACAGTCTTCACAAGTTAAACAGTCTAGTTCTTCTTCCTCTACTTCATCATCTAGTTCTTCATCCAGCACTTCATCCAGCACATCTACCACAAGCTCTAGCTCAACTGAAGATAGTATAATAGATACGACAGCCGAAGAGCTTCGAGAAATGGAGAATGATGGTAGATTAGAGACTGGTCAGCTATACCGCTTCACAGCAGAACTAACACGCCAAAAGTTTTGGGAAGCATACGTAGGACATTTTAAAGTTCTAGAAGCATACCATACTATTTGGGTAAAAGCTAATAATGCTCCTATAACTGGTGTACAAGTACAAATTAAGAAATCTATGATTAAGGGATGGCAAGAAGGAGCAACCGTTACTTTCACAATCAAAATCATGGAAGACTCTGAAAAATTTCAATTCTGGGTTGCTATTGATGCCACACTTATCACGACTCCCACAGAAGAATAGCACACAGAAAATGTAACACAAGAAATTGATACACAGGCAATACTAAAAGGCAACTTCTCTAGTATAGCTGCTACTTGGAGGAATGAGTTAGGACATGAAATAGTGTTTAATAAGACTGGTTTAGTAAAAGGAGGACAGATAAATAGGGGAGGAATATCAACTGATGGAGTTATAGGATTTGATGTAAGGACTGGACCTACAGGTTACGGAATAGATATTTATCCAATTGGCATTACTATAAAATGGGTTGATTCTGATTTAAGCAAAAATAGAATCATAGCTGGACAAAGTGCTCCGAATAGCTCCGAACAGGTATTTTATAAAACAGATTAAATCAAAATTAACCTTGATTGAAAATAATGGCATAAAAGAGGATTAGATGAAGCGGTTTAGATTTGTTTAGTTCCTATTTAGAAAATCTTCCCACAATAAAACGCATAATAACAAGTTTTTTAATACTTGATACTATGCGTTTTTCTGGTTTTAAAGACTTTTTTGCCTAGCCTCTTTTTTGTGTTTAAATCACATGGCGTTCAAAGGCATCATCTGAAATCCCTTGTTCTAGAATGAGTTTTGCCCATTCTTTAGCAGAAAAGAGGCTGTGATCCTTGTAGTTACCGCAAGATTCGATGGTTGTTCCAGGGACGTCTTCCCAAGTAGTAGTTTCAGCGATTTCCTTGAGCGAATCCTTGATAACAGCCGCGATTTCAGCACTGGTGTGACGTCCCCACATAATCATGTGGAAGCCTGTGCGGCAACCAAACGGTGAACAGTCAATCATGCCGTCAATACGGGTACGGATGAGTTTTGCCAAGAGGTGCTCGATGGTGTGAAGTCCAGCGGTAGGGATCGAGTCTTCATTTGGTTGTACTAAGCGAATGTCATAATTGGAGATGATGTCTCCTTTTGGCCCTGTTTCTTCCCCAATCAAGCGGACATAGGGTGCTTTAACAATAGTGTGGTCAAGTTCAAAACTTTCAACAATAACTTCTTTTGACATGGTAAATCCTTTCAGTTTTCTTCCTTCATTATATCATAAAGGTTGCTCCTGAGACAGAGAGAAAACCTCTCCGAGGGTGGAGAGGTTGAAATCTTTATTTACGATACAAGCGGTCGTATTGGTAGTAAGGGTCAAAGGTTACATTGATACCCAATTTGCGAAGGACATTCTTGTCTTCATCTGTCAAGATGATGGTTGAGTGGGCTTCGCTTCCTTTGAGGTTGCCAAGTTCTTCCATAGCACGAGCAGCATCAGGATTTTCTGTAGCTGTGATAGCTAGTGCAATCAGGATTTCATTTGAATGAAGGCGTGGATTGCGGCTACCGAGATGGTCTATTTTAAGGCCTTGGATTGGCTTAACAACTTCAGGTTCGATTAGTTTTACTTCTTTAGCGATGTCAGCTGATTTCTTGATGGCGTTGATAAGAGCAGCGGCTGTAGGACCAAAGAGTTCTGAGTTCTTACCAGTGACAATTTCCCCGCTAGGCAATTCAAGGGCTAGGGCTGGTCCGCCAGTTTCTTCTGCTTTTTGACGGGCAACGACAGTAACCTTGCGGTCTGCAGGTGTGATACCGAGGTCGTTCATAAGCAACTCGATTTTCTTGACAGCAGCTTGGCTAACTTTTTCGGCTTTAAAATCAAGAACAGTCTGATAGTAGCGACGGATGATTTCTTGTTTAGAGGCTTCGATAGCAGCCTCATTATCTGTAATAGCGAAACCAACCATGTTGACACCCATATCTGTCGGAGAAGCATATGGAGATTTACCAAGGATACGTTCTAACATGCGTTTGAGCACTGGGAAGATTTCGATGTCACGGTTGTAGTTGACAGTGGTTTCTCCATAGGTTTGGAGATGGAAGGGGTCAATCATGTTGACATCATCAAGGTCAGCTGTGGCAGCCTCGTAGGCCAAATTTACTGGGTGATGAAGGGGAAGATTCCAAACTGGGAAGGTTTCAAATTTAGCGTAGCCAGACTTGATACCATTGATTTGGTCGTGGTACATATTGGACATACAGGTTGCCAATTTTCCAGAACCAGGTCCAGGAGCGGTTACGACGATTAAGTTGCGACTAGTTTTGATGTAGTCATTTTTCCCCATACCTTCAGGAGAAATGATGTGATCCATATCTGTTGGATATCCTTTGATTGGATAATGAAGATAAGAATCAATTCCGTTTTTCTCAAGTTGGTTGCGGAAGGCATCTGCAGCTGGTTGACCAGCGTACTGTGTGATGACAATGGAGCCAACGAAAATCCCTAATTCATTGAATTTGTCAATCAAACGGAGAACTTCTTGGTCATAAGAAATGCCCAAGTCACCACGTGCTTTAGAATGTTCGATGTTGCTAGCATTAATGGCAATCACAACCTCAACTTGCTCTTTCAACTCTTGCAAGAGCTTGATTTTGTTGTCAGGCTCATAACCAGGAAGGACACGAGCGGCGTGGAAATCTTCTAACATTTTACCGCCGAACTCTAAGTAGAGCTTGCCGTCAAATTGGTTAATGCGCTCCAAAATGTGGTCGCGTTGTAGATTCAAATATTGTTCAGAACTAAAAGCTTGTTTTTTCATTTTTTTACCTCTGACCTCTATTATAATAAAAAATTAGAAGTTAGGAAACTATGGAGTTAAAAAAGGAATCAAAAAGATTAGGCAAACGCTTGCACAAAACTCTGAAAAGCGCTATCATAGACTACAGATTATTAAAATAATGAGGTAAGAAGATGCAAGAAAAATGGTGGCACAATGCCGTAGTCTATCAAGTTTATCCTAAGAGCTTTATGGATAGTAACGGAGATGGAATTGGCGATTTGCCAGGTATAACCAGTAAGTTAGACTATCTAGCCAAGCTGGGGATTACAGCGATTTGGCTTTCTCCCGTTTATGACAGCCCCATGGATGATAATGGCTATGATATTGCTGATTATCAAGCCATTGCGGCTATTTTCGGAACTATGGAGGACATGGACCAACTAATTGCGGAAGCTAAGAAGCGTGATATCCGTATCATCATGGACTTGGTGGTCAATCATACCTCTGATGAACATGCTTGGTTTGTCGAGGCCTGTGAAAATCCTGATAGCCCTGAGAGAGATTACTATATTTGGCGGGATGAACCCAATGATTTGGAGTCTATCTTTAGTGGGTCTGCTTGGGAATACGATGAAAAATCAGGTCAATACTATCTCCACTTTTTCAGCAAGAAACAGCCGGATCTCAACTGGGAGAATGAAAAACTTCGCCAGAAAATTTATGAGATGATGAACTTCTGGATTGATAAAGGGATTGGCGGTTTCCGTATGGATGTTATTGACATGATTGGCAAAATTCCTGATGAGAAGGTAGTCAATAATGGTCCTATGCTCCACCCTTATCTCAAGGAGATGAATCAGGCAACCTTTGGTGACAAAGATCTCTTGACAGTAGGAGAGACTTGGGGAGCAACGCCAGAGATTGCCAAGCTCTACTCTGATCCAAAAGGGCAAGAATTGTCTATGGTCTTCCAGTTTGAACATATCGGTCTTCAGTATCAGGAAGGTCAGCCTAAATGGAACTATCAAAAAGAACTGAATATTGCTAAGTTAAAAGAGATTTTCAACAAATGGCAGACAGAGTTAGGAGTTGAGGACGGTTGGAATTCTCTCTTCTGGAACAATCATGACCTCCCTCGTATTGTCTCTATCTGGGGAAATGACCAAGAGTATCGCGAAAAATCTGCCAAAGCCTTTGCCATCTTGCTTCATCTCATGAGAGGGACTCCTTATATCTACCAAGGTGAGGAAATTGGGATGACCAACTATCCCTTTGAAACGCTGGACCAAGTAGAAGATATTGAATCTCTTAACTATGCGCGTGAGGCTCTTGACAAAGGTGTTTCACTGGAAGAAATCATGGACAGTATCCGTGTTATTGGACGTGACAATGCCCGTACCCCGATGCAATGGGATGAGAGCAAAAACGCTGGTTTCTCAACAGGTCAACCTTGGTTGGCAGTTAATCCAAACTATCAAAGAATCAATGTACAAGAAGCGCTAGGAAATTCAGATTCTATTTTCTATACTTATCAGAAGTTGGTCCAAATTCGTAAGGAGAACAGCTGGCTGATTCGAGCTGACTTTGAATTGCTTGATACGGCTGATAAGGTTTTTGCCTATATCCGTAAAGATGGGGACCGTCGTTTCTTAGTTGTGGCCAACTTGTCCAATGAAGAGCAAGACTTGACAGTAGAAGGAAAAGTCAAATCTGTCTTGATTGAAAACATGGCTCAAGAAGTTTTTGAAAAACAAATCTTGGCTCCATGGGATGCTTTCTGTGTGGAATTGACTGACTAAAATGAGAGAGATTGGGTAAAAACTCGACTTCAGGAGAAAATGAAGTAAATCTTCCCACAATAAAACGCATAGTACCAAGGTTTTCATTGTACTGACCTGATATTATGCGTTTTTTGTTTTAAAGACTTTTTTTCCAGCCTCTTTTTGCTAAAAGTTGTGTAAAAACTCTTTTAAAAACATTTGTTAGAATTTTCTAACAAATTCTACAAGAAGTCTTGCATTTATAAAAAAATAGGGTATAATAGTGAAAATACTATTTTGAAGGAGATTATTTATGCAATCGAAAAAGTGGCTCTTAGGAGCAGGAGTGACCTTGAGCACAGCCATTCTTTTAACTGCTTGTGGGAAAAGTGAAAAGAATGCAGATGCTCCCAAAACATTTTCTTATGTTTATGCAGTTGATCCATCATCCTTGGATTATAGTGTTACAAGTAAAAGTTCAACTTCTGACGTAATAGGTAATGTCGTCGACGGTCTTTTAGAGAATGATAAATATGGGAATCTCATTCCTTCTCTAGCAGAGGATTGGTCAGTTTCTAAAGATGGCTTGACTTATACCTACAAACTTCGTAAAGGTGTGAAGTGGTATACTTCAGAAGGAGAAGAGTATGCGGAAGTTAAAGCTCAGGATTTTGTTACAGGTCTGAAACATGCAGCAGATGGAAAGTCTGATGGTCTTTCTTTGGTTGAGAAATCCATCAAAGGATTGGAGGCTTATGTTAGTGGTGAGACAAACGATTTCTCAACTGTAGGTGTAAAGGCTCTTGATGATTATACGGTAGAATATACCCTTAATAACCCGGAAAGTTTTTGGAACTCTAAAGTAACCACAGCAACCATGCTTCCTGTAAATGAAGAATTTTTGAATGCAACAGGCAAGGATTACGGAGCGCCAACTCCATCAAGTATTCTTTACAATGGCCCATATTTTTTGAAATCTTTGATTTCTAAATCTGTGATTGAATATGAAAAAAATCCTAACTATTGGGATAAGGACAATGTCAAAATTGATAATGTTAAATTGACATTCTATGATGGTTCAGATCAAGAATCCTTAATTCGTAGCTTTACACAAGGTGCCTATACCACTGCACGTCTTTTTCCAGCAAGCTCAAACTTTGAGTCAACTAAGAAAGAGTACGGAGATAAGATTGTCTATAGTCCACAAGAGGCAACAAGCTACTACCTCACTGTGAACGTAAACCGCCAGTCTTACAATAAAACAGCTAAAACAGATGAGTCACAAAAAACATCAACAAAAGAAGCTCTTCTCAATAAGAACTTCCGTCAGGCTCTTAATTTTGCATTTAATCGCCACGCCTATACAGCTCAATTAAACGGTGAAGAGGGTGCGGATAAGATTATTCGTAATAGTCTAGTGCCAGATAATTACGTTCAAGTAGCTGGGAAGACCTTCGGACAGTTGGCTCAGGATGAACTACTGAAATATGGAGAACAGTGGAAAGATGTGACTCTCACAGATGGTAAGGATACAATTTACAATCCAACAAAGGCTAAATCTGCATTTGAAAAAGCGAAGTCAGAATTGCAAGCTAAGGGAGTGAGTTTCCCGATTCATTTGGATGTGCCAGTAGAACAGACAGATGTAGTTGCAGTTCAACAAACCAATTCGCTAAAACAATCAATTGAAGAAACGCTTGGAACGGAGAATGTCATTGTAGATGTTCTTCAAATGACAGATAATGAGAAGGAAAGTATTACTTCTCAAGCTAAAGTTCCAACCCAAAAAGATTATGATTTGAACGGAACAGGTTGGGGACCAGATTACCAAGATCCAGCAACCTATCTCAATATTTTAGATGCTAAGAAGGGTTCTGCCTTGAAACATCTAGGTATAACAAAAGGCAAGGATCCTGAAGTTGTGGCGAAAGTTGGCTTGGATGAATACAAGAAGCTCTTGGATGATGCGGCTTCTGAGACAAGTAATCTTGATAAACGATATGAAAAGTATGCTAAAGCACAGGCTTGGGTTACTGATAGTTCACTTCTTATTCCAGTTGCTTCTTCAGGGGGCTCTCCTATGGTTAGTCGTACTGTTCCATTTACCAAAGCTTATTCACAGGTTGGTATTAAGGGGGATCCATTTATTTTTAAAGGAATGGAACTTCAAAATGATATTGTGACAACTAAAGAGTATGATGCAGCCTTCAAAAAGTGGCAAAAGGAAAAACTGGAATCGAATGCTCAGTATCAAAAGGATTTAGAAAAGCACATAAAATAATGTGAATGAGAATCTTGCTTTCGTTAGGTTATCAGTTAATTCATTGATATTTAAATGATAAATCGCATAAAAACAAGGGAGGACTGTATGAAAGGCAGGAATCCTTTGTTTTTTATAACCAAAGTTTATAAATTTTCATTCTCAAAATTCAATTAACTTTACAAATTTCCACTATTTTAGTAAAATAAATATATGTTATAAAAACTAACATAAAGGAGAAAGAAGATGAATACAAAAAAGCGTGTCCTTAGTGCAGGCCTGACTTTTGCGGCTGCCTTGCTTTTAGCTGCTTGCGGACAATCAGGTTCAGATACAAAAACTTACTCATCAACCTTTAGTGGAAATCCAACTACATTTAACTACTTGTTAGACTACTACGCTGACAATACATCGATTATCACCAACCTAGTTGATGGTTTGCTTGAAAATGACAATTATGGAAACCTAGTTCCGTCTTTGGCAGAAGACTGGTCTGTTTCAAGCGACGGTCTGACTTATACCTATAAATTGAGAAAAGATGCCAAATGGTTCACAGCTGACGGTGAAGAGTACGCCCCAGTCAAGGCACAAGATTTTGTGACAGGTATCAAGTATGCAGTGGATAATAAATCACAGGCCATTGACCTGATTCAAAATTCAATCAAGGGCTTGAATGATTATATTACAGGAGCGGATTCTGACTTTTCTAAGGTTGGGGTGAAGGCCATCGATGACCAGACTGTTGAGTATACTTTGACACGCCCAGAACCTTACTGGAATTCAAAAACAACCAATAGTATTCTTTTCCCAGTAAATGAAGAGTTTCTAAATTCAAAAGGGAAAGATTTTGGGACCCTATCTCCAGATAGCATTCTCTACAGCGGACCTTATTTGTTAAAAGATTTCACATCAAAATCATCGATTGAGTATGTGAAAAATCCGCATTACTATGATCATGACAAAGTATCGATTGAGCATGTGAAATTGGCTTATTTTGATGGCTCAGACCAAGAATTGACTATCCGTAACTTTGAAAGTGGAGCCTATTCTATCGCGGGGGTTTATCCAAATAGCTCTAACTTTGCCAAGACCAAGGAGAAATATAAGGATAATATCGTCTATAGCTTGCAGGACAAGACTTCTTGGTACTTCAATTTCAACGTCAACCGTAAGGCTTACAATCACACTGCTAAAACGACAGATGAGCAGAAGAAGTCGACTGAGACAGCTGTCTTGAACAAGAACTTCCGCCAAGCAGTGAACTTTGCCTTGGACCGCACAGCCTATTCCGCTCAGTCAAATGGGGAAGAAGCGGCTAGCAAGACCCTTCGTAACACCCTAGTACCTCCTACATTTGTCCAAGTTGGAGACAAGACCTTCGGAGAAGTAGTCGCTTCTAAATTGGTCAACTATGGCACAGAATGGTCAGGTATTAACTTGGCAGATGCTCAGGATGCCTATTTTAACAAAGAAAAAGCCCAAGCAAAATTTGCAGAAGCTAAAAAAGAATTGGCAAGTCAAGGTGTGACCTTCCCAATACACTTGGATGTGGCAGTTGATCAGACAAGTAAAAATGCCGTGACAGGTATGAACTCTGTTAAGCAGACCCTTGAATCAGTTTTGGGTGCTGATAACATTGTCATTGATGTTCAACAACTTTCAACAGATGATTTTAATAATGTAGCCTTTTTAGCGCCAACACCAGCTGATCGTGACTATGATTTGAACTTTGATGGTTGGGTAGGTGACTACCAAGATCCGTCAACTTATCTTAATCCTTTCAATGCAGAGGATGGGTTCTACCTCAAGATTTTTGGTCTAGATGCTCAAGAAGATAAAGCTAAGATTGCTAGCTTGGGGCTTGATACTTACACCAAGATGCTCAAAAATGCAGATAGCGAAAATAAAGATGTAGCCAAACGCTATGAAAAATATGCTGAAGCACAGGCTTGGATGATTGACAATTCTCTGATTATGTCAGCCGTGTCAAGTGGTGGTACAGCATCTGTAACCAAAGTAACGCCATTTACAAGAGGCTATTCACTGGTCGGTATCAAGGGCGATGGAAATAACTACAAGTACATGAAACTGCAAAAAGATACTGTGACAACCAAACAGTTTGAAGAAGCCAAGACTAAATGGGAGCAAGAAAGCAAAAAAGCTATCGAAAAAGCTCAAAAAGAAGCAGAAAATCATGTTAAATAATGATGAGCAGTTCTATTGGATGATTTTTATAAAGTCGTCCTAATAGGACTGTTTTTTGCTGTATGGGCTAGTAGTTGTCTAGTTATGCTGAATTGTAAATGAAATGTTGTATTGATTTTGATGGTTTAATGCTCAATGAAAATCAAAGAGCAACTAGGAAGCTAGCTCAAAGTACAGCTTTGAGGTGGTAGATAGAACTGACGAAGTCAGCTCAAAATACTGTTTTGAGGTTGTAGATGGACGCTGACGTACTTTGAAGAGATTTTCGAAGAGTATAAGTGCTTATGATGTCCAAATAACCTATATCTAAGAATGTTTATAAACTCGCTAAATGTAGAATTTATAGTAAAAAAGTGATATAATAGTAACATTAAATGTATAGGTGTTAATCATGAGTAGACGTTTTAAAAAATCACGTTCACAGAAAGTGAAGCGAAGTGTTAATATAGTTTTGTTGACTATTTATTTATTGTTAGTTGGTTTTTTATTGTTCTTAATCTTTAAGTACAATATACTTGCTTTCAGGCACGTTAATATAGTGGTCGCAGTTTTTGCCGTGATGGTTGCTGTGACTGCCGCAATATTAATAATTTATAAAAAAGCAGAAAAGTTCAC
This sequence comes from Streptococcus mitis SK597, assembly GCF_000148545.1. Lineage (GTDB taxonomy): Bacteria > Bacillota > Bacilli > Lactobacillales > Streptococcaceae > Streptococcus > Streptococcus mitis_C. Next base: position 25,745 of record NZ_AEDV01000012.1, read on the forward strand.
GATTTTCTTTTTGACACTAGCTGTTTTAGTGAGTTCAGTTTCTCTATTTACTCTGCAGCAATTTGTAGGATTTACAAGTCATATTAATGCAACTTCAAATTATTCAGAGTATTCTCTCAGCGTCGTCGTTTTAAAGGATAGCGATATCAATAATGTTACCCAATTATCTAGTGTTATGGGGCCAACAGGTACGGATAATGAGAATATTCAAAAGCTAATCGCTGATATTAAGACGAGTCAAAATAAGGAATTGACAGTTGAAGAAAGCAGCTCCTATCTTGCAGCCTATAAGAGTTTATTGGCTGGAGATACGAAAGCGATTATCTTAAACAGTGTCTTTGAAAACATTATCGAATCGGAATATCCTGACTATGCTTCAAAAATTAAGAAAATCTATACCAAAGAATTAACCAAGACGGTTGAAACTCCAAAAGATGTCAAAGGTGACAGTTTCAACGTTTATATCAGCGGAATTGATACTTACGGTCCAATCAGTTCAGTTTCTCGTTCGGATGTCAATATCATTATGACAGTGAATCGCGAAACTAAAAAAATTCTCTTGACAACAACCCCTCGTGATTCCTATGTTCCAATTGCAGATGGTGGCAACAACCAAAAAGATAAGTTAACCCATGCAGGGATTTATGGTGTAGATGCTTCCATTCACACACTGGAAAATCTCTACGGCATTGACTTAAACTACTACGCTCGTTTGAATTTCACCTCTTTCTTGAAATTGATTGATCTCCTTGGTGGAGTCGATGTCTATAATGATCAGGAGTTTAATGCACATACAAATAATGGAAAAAATTATCCAGTAGGTACATTACATTTGGATTCGAAAGACGCTCTTGGATTTGTGCGTGAGCGCTATTCTCTGGCAGATGGAGACCGGGATCGTGGTCGTAACCAGCAAAAGGTCATTGTCGCTATTTTGCAAAAATTAACCTCTACAGAAGCTTTGAAAAATTATGACAGTATTATAAAAGGGCTGCAAGATTCGATTCAAACCAATATGCCGCTTGAAACCATGATGAATTTGGTCAATGCCCAACTTGAGAGTGGTGGAACTTATAAGATCAATTCGCAAGATCTTAAAGGAACAGGGCGTATGGATTTACCGTCTTACGCCATGCCTGAGAGTAATCTTTACATGATGGAGATAAGTGACAGCAGTTTAGAGTCAGTCAAGGCTGCGATCAATGATGTGTTGGAAGGAAAATAAAACAAAATGATTGATATTCATTCGCATATTGTATTTGGTGTGGATGATGGTCCTAAAACGAAGCAAGAAAGCAAGGCGCTTTTGACAGAAGCTTATAGGCAAGGGGTAAGGACTATTGTATCGACATCGCATAGACGAAAAGGAATGTTTGAAACTCCTGAGGAGACAATAGCAACAAATTTCCAAGAAGTGAAGGAGCTAGCCAAGGAAGTGGCTCCAGACTTGACCATTCTCTATGGAGCAGAGATTTATTATACCCATGATGTGCTTGAAAAGTTAGAGAAGCAGGTGATTCCAAGTCTTAATGGGACACGCTATGCTCTTATTGAGTTTAGTATGGCTACCCCTTACAGGGAAATCCATACTGCCTTGAGCAATGTTCTCATGCTTGGAATAACGCCTGTAGTTGCCCACATTGAACGTTATCATGAATTAGAAAATAACGAAAAACGGGTAAAAGAGTTGATTGATATGGGTTGCTACACTCAAATCAATAGTTCAAGCATTTTAAAACCAAAGTTATTTGGGGATAAATATAAATTTATGAAGAAACGAGCTCGCTATTTTCTAGAGCGTGACTTGGTTCATTTTGTTGCTAGTGATATGCACAATTTAGACCAAAGGCCGCCTTATATGAAAGAAGCTTATGAGAACGTCTCAAAACAATACGGTGAAAGAAAGGCGAGAGAATTATTTATTGAAAATCCTCGCTTCATCTTAGCTGATCAAATTATTTAGGAGTTGACATGAAAGAAAATAAAGAAATTATGATTGATGTTTTTCAATTGTTTAAAGTCCTTTGGAAGAAGAAAATCGCTATTATCCTAACTGCGATTGTAGCAGCTGTCATCGCTTTTGGTGTAAGTAGTTTTGTACTGACACCTGAGTATTCTAGTACGACACGTATTTATGTGGTCAATCGAAATCAATCGGAAAAAGCAGGGTTGACGAACCAGGATTTGCAGGCTGGAACCTATCTGGTAAAAGACTATAAGGAAATCATCCTTTCTCAAGATGTACTGGAGAAAGTCATTTCAAATCTTAAACTAGAGAAAACAGTTAGGGAATTAAGCAAGAAGATTCAGGTAACAGTACCTGTGGATACTCGTATCGTATCAATTACTGTAAAAAATGCACAACCAGAAGAAGCGAGTCGTATTGCAAATGCTCTTCGTGAAGTGGCTGCTGAAAAAATCATTTCTGTAACTCGTGTGTCTGATGTGACAACATTGGAGGAAGCAAGGCCGGCATTAAGTCCTTCATCACCTAATATTCGTCGTAATACTTTGCTTGCTTTCCTAGCAGGTGGAGTAGTGATGGTTGTTTCTATCTTATTGTTTGAATTATTAGATGATCGTGTTAAACGACCAGAAGACGTGGAAGAAGTAATGCAGATTGCACTTCTAGGGATTGTTCCAGATTTGAATAAGTTAAAGTAAGGGAGAAAACATGCCAACATTAGAAATCGCACAAAAGCATTTGAATTTTGCCAAAAAAGCTGAAGAACACTATAATGCTTTGCGCACCAATATTCAATTAAGTGGTGATAATCTGAAAGTTCTTTCCATCTCGTCTGTTAAATCTGGTGAGGGGAAATCGACAACATCAATAAATATTGCTTGGGCCTTTGCGCGTGCAGGCTATAAAACTTTATTGGTGGATGCAGATATTCGGAATTCTGTCATGTCAGGAGTCTTTAAATCAAGAGAAAAAATTACTGGCCTAACGGATTTTCTGGCAGGTACTACTGACCTTTCTCATGGACTTTGTGATACCAATATTGAAAATTTATTTGTTATTCAAGCAGGACCTGTATCTCCTAACCCAACAGCACTTTTACAGAGTGAAAACTTTGCCACTATGATTGATACCTTGCGTAAGTATTTTGACTATGTCATTGTGGATACTGCACCGATTGGGATGGTGATTGACGCTGCGATTATTACACAAAAATGTGATGCTTCTATCTTGGTAACGGCAACTGGAGAGACAAAACGACGTGATGTCTTAAAGGCTAAAGAACAGTTAGAACAAACAGGAACTCCATTTTTAGGTGTAGTTCTAAATAAATTTAACATAGAAGTTGGAAAATATGGAGCTTACGGTGGTTATGGAGCTTATGGAGCTTATGGTTCTTATGGAAATTATGGAAAAAAGAAGTAGGTAGAGTTAGCTAGGAGGTAGTTTTGGGAGAAGTATCAAATATTCGAAAATTAGAGATTCTCATAATACAACTGTTTCCGATTTATCTGTTATCGTTTGTATTAGCTAGTCATGAACTTCTGGCATTTCTGATGGTGATTCACACTATTTCTTACTACATCAGTGCATATAGTAAAAATTTCAAATATCGGAGCCTTGCAGAGGAATGTATACAAACATTAAAATATATACTGGTTTATCTTTTCTTATCCTGTATAGTTTTTCCGATTTTAGAACCCAATATACCTTATTTATCGTTAATCAATCTATTATGCATTGTGGCTGTAAATTCAATTATGCTAATGGTTGTTAATATTTGGATTCGTAAGGTTTGGAAGTTCTTATCTCGCAAAAAAAAATATACTCAGCGAATCTTACTAGTGACTACACGTGCACGAGTTGAGAGAGTACTGAAGCAAGTTTCTACTTATGAGTATGGCTATGTTTCAGCTGTTTGTATTGTAGATGATGAGCGTTTTGAATCGTCTAATTTTACAATCGTTACGCTGGATAACCTAGTAACTTATGCTACGAGATCAGTAGTAGATCAAGTGGTGATTAATCTTCCAAGCGAGAACTTTTTGATTGCAGACTTTGTTTCTCGATTTGAAACAATGGGCTTACCAGTAGCTGTCAATATAACGGCTTTAGATTTTATAACCAATAGTGAAAAAGCGATTCAACGATTTGGGAATTCTAGTGTCGTCAATTTCTCAACAACCTTTTATCGTTCAAGTGATATTGCTCTTAAACGTGTTATAGATATTATTGGCTCTTTGGTTGGTCTGATTATTTGTGGTCTGGTGTCTATTTTTCTTGTTCCTCTGATAAAAAGAGATGGAGGCCCTGCTATTTTTGTCCAAGATAGGGTTGGTAGAAATGGACGAGTATTTAAATTTTATAAATTCCGTTCTATGAGAGTAGATGCGGAGGAAATCAAGAAGGAATTGATGAGCCAGAACCAGATGCAGGGTGGAATGTTTAAGATTGAAAATGATCCACGTGTGACAAAGATTGGTCACTTTATTAGAAAGACGAGTCTAGATGAATTGCCACAATTTTGGAATGTTCTAAAAGGTGATATGAGTTTAGTTGGTACTAGACCGCCAACCTTAGATGAGTATATGACGTATACACCGGAACAAAAACGTCGTCTAAGTTTTAAACCTGGCATAACAGGACTTTGGCAGATTAGTGGTAGAAGTAATATTACAAACTTCGATGATGTAGTAAAATTAGATGTTGCTTATTTAGATGGCTGGACAATATGGAAAGATATTGAGATTTTATTGAAGACAATAAAAGTTGTAGTAATGAAAGATGGAGCAAAATAAATAGAAAATGTCAGTGATAAAAATAATCGTAGCCACGCATAAACAATTTGTCATGCCTCAGGATAAAGAACTTTATCTCCCAATTCATGTGGGATGTGAGGGTAAAAAAGATTTAGGTTTTCAAGGAGATAATGCTGGAGACAATATTTCCGTTTTAAATCCGTATTATTGTGAGCTTACCGGTCTCTATTGGGCATGGAAAAATTTAGAGTGCGACTATTTAGGTTTGGTACACTATCGTCGTTATTTTACTAAGAAGGCTGTAGCCTATAAGGATTCAATAAATATAGATGCGGTTATTTTAGATAAAGATGATGTTGAGAAAATGTTAGAAGTTTCAAATGTTATCGTTCCTAAAAAAAGAAAGTACTATATTGAAACTCTATATTCTCACTATGCTCACACCTTGGATAGTAGCCATTTAGATCTAGCTGGGAAAATGATTGAACAGAAAACTCCTGAATATCTGGCAAGTTTTGATAAGGTGATGAAGCAGAGAAGCGGCTATATGTTCAATATGTTTATTATGAAAAAGGAACTAGCCGATGATTATTTCACTTGGCTATTTCCAATTTTAGATAGTATGTATGAATGTATGGACTTATCAAGTTTAACAGCTTTTGAAGCACGCTTATTTGGTAGAGTAAGCGAACTGCTATTTAATGTATGGTTAGTGAAAAATAACTTGACTCCTACGGAAGCACATTTTATGTATATGGAAAAAGTAAATCTATTTAAAAAAGGTTTATCATTCCTACAAGCAAAATTTTTAGGAAAAAAATATGGGAAAAGTTTTTAGGTCTTAGATATGAGTATAAAATTTAAAAAATTAACATTAGCAGAAACACTGAGTTTATTTTCACTGATACTTTTTTTACTTATTTCACTGTTGAATACGACCTTTTATGCCAGATATATATCAGGTGCAATTTATAATGTAGCGATTCTTACTTCAGTTTTCCTTTTAATCGTTAAAGAATTAATAAATAATAAATTTGATTTTCAAAAAGCAATATCGTTATTAGGTGTTATAATTGTTTATGCTTTAGTTGGTAGTGTAACAGGTTTTCTATCAACATTAGCTATAAGTATTATTTTTATCTTTAGTCTAAGAGACATTTCTTTTAAGTATGTAGCGAGAACTTCTTTTTATATTAGTTTATTTACCTTAATATTTGTTGTTTTGAGCAGTCAAATTGGTTTAATTTCCAACTATGTTGAATTTTCAGAAGGAAGGATTCGGCATTATCTGGGGTTTAGATATTCACTGTTTCCATCTACAGTGATGCTGAATATTATAGCAAGTTCATTTTTCTTAGCTCAAGATAAGGTAAGCTATAAGCGTTTGTTTTTTTTATTGCTTTCAACAATTTGGATTTTCTATCAAACAGATTCACGATTAACTTTTATTAGTTCTTTATTATTACTAGGAATTAACCTTGTAGTGAAATGGTATCCATCAATTTTAAAATCTTCTCGTCTTTTATTAAAAACGTTTAAATTAACGTATATAGTAAATGCATTCTTAAGTTATTTAATTGCAAAAATGTATCTGAGTTTTTCAAGTCCTTTTTTGAATGAATTGAGTAAGAATATCAACCAATTTCTAGGTGGAAGAATCTACTACGCCAATCGTTCATTGAACATTTATGGATATAATCTATTTGGACAAAAGATTAATTGGATTGGGAATGGTTTGGATATCAATGGACAAAGGGGATTGAGTGAATATTTGTACGTTGATAATCTTTATATCCAAATATTACAACGATATGGATTGTTTGTTTTGGTTATACTATTGTTAATTTTTACATTAACTTTACATTATCTTTTGAAGCAAAAACAATATGTATTATCATTGATTCTAATTATATTAAGTTTCCATGCCATGATAGACGATTTAATTATAAATCTTCACTATAACATTTTTTTGATTTTGATTGGTACTTTAATGAATCAAAATCAGTCTGCTTTTGAAGAGAATTTACAATTGGATAATGGAGAAAAATGACGAAAGTAAGTATTATTATTCCTGTATATAATGTAGAACAATACTTGGATAGATGCCTGTCCTCTGTACTCAATCAAACATATAAAGATTTAGAAATGATTTTAGTTAATGATGGTTCTACGGATAAATCAGGGACTATTTGTGAAGAGTTTGTTCAAATAGATAAAAGAGCTAAGGTATATCATCAGGAAAACAGAGGATTATCTGAAGCACGTAATACTGGGTTAAAATACATGACAGGAGATTTTGTCATGTTTCTTGACTCAGATGATTGGTTGGAACTTGATGCAGTCGAATTTTTATTGGAACAAGCTAAAATTTACAATGCAGATATGGTTGTAGGAGGTGTTTATAGGACCTCAAAGATTGTGGACCATCAACAAAATACCCCTGTTTCGCAAGTATTGACGCAGGAAGAGTATGCTAAACGTTACTTTAAGATTGAAAGTCAGACAATTGAGTATTATGTTTGGAATAAATTGTATAAAAGAGAAGTTGTAGAAGATATAGAATTTCCGTCTGGTTTCTTTGCAGAAGATGTTCCAACAATGTTTCGCTACATTCTAAACTCAGACAAGATAGTAGTTACTGATAAGATTATTTATAATTATTTTATTAATAATTCTGGTTTGACAGCTAAATTTACATCTAAACATTTTGATGTGTTAAAAGGCTGGGATTTAGTATGTCAGTATGCGACTGAAAGTAATAATGATAAATACAAAGAGTGGGCTCAAATTAATCGCTACAGAGCAGATTTGGCACTTTTGACAGAAATAGCCCTTTCCGTAGATTATAAAAACATTCGCATGTTAAATGAAACTCAAATAAAATCAATGCAATCTAGATTGAAGAAAAACAAGAGAGTCTTGCTACAACAAGCCATTCCTCTTAGTCGAAAGATACTGATTATACTCTTCACAACTTCCTATAACATATTTGCGAAAGTGATAAATACTATGATAAGGATAAAAAATTATGGTGCATAAGCATGCATATTTAATTTTAGCTCACAGCCAATTTAATCAGCTAGCATTTTTGGTTTCTTTATTAGATCATCAAGATAATGATATTTTTATCCATATTGATAAGAAATCAAATATTGATGATTATTTTTTGGATATAATTAAATCCAGTGCAAAGCACTCTCAAGTTTATTTTACAGAAAGAGTTTCAGTGAGTTGGGGAGGATATTCCCAAATTGAAGCTGAAATGATTTTATTTAAAGCAGCGTCTAAAAGAGAATCTTACTATTTTTATCATTTAATAAGTGGGGTAGATTTACCGTTACTTTCTCAGCAGAGAATTCATAATTTTTTTGACGATTATAAAGACTATTCATTTCTTACTTTTATGAATATAGAGGATAATGGTGAAGATATAAATAGATTTAAATATTATCATCTTTTTGAAAGCTTCACATATCGAACTTTACCAGGTGCAGTTGGCAAACTTGCATTCAAGATTTATCGTAATTTAGAAGTAGGGATTCAAAAACTATTTAGAATAAATCGTTATACAATATTTAATGTCAATCCGGCAAAAGCTAGTCAGTGGGTTTCACTACCAAATAATATTGTGGAAATATTAATCGATAAAGAATCAGATACTGAGAAAATGTTTAGAAAATCTTTTCTTAGTGACGAAATTTTTATACCAATGATTTTAAATAAAGAGTTAAGAAACTATAAAGTGTATGATGCATCAATTAATCACGGTTATAAAAAAGAATTTCAAGGAAACTTACGCTATGTTAATTGGTGGGATGGTAAACCTTATACTTGGACTGACAGTGAGAAAGATTTAAAAGAATTAAGATTAGCTGCCAAAAATGGATATCTGTTTTCAAGAAAGTTTGATATAGAAACCTATCCCAAAATTAAAGAGCTAATCGTAGAACTAACTAAGGAAATATAATGGTCTATAAAATTTTAATGACAGGAATGTCACCTGTTCTTGCTGGTACAGAAACCTTTATCATGAATTATTATCGTCATCTTGATTCATCTATTTTTCAAGTTGACTTTATTAAAAGAACTAGAGAACCTATTGTATTTGAAGATGAAATTGTTTCAAAAGGTTCAAAAGTTTATTATTTACCTCGTAAAGGAAAAAATCCTCTTAAGTATAAGAGGGAATTAAGAGAGTTTTTTGCTACAGAAGGGAAAAAATATGATGCTATTTGGTATAATGCAATGGCAATTCCAAATCTTGACCTTTTAAAATATGCTAAAAAATATGGGATAAAAACACGAATTATCCATAGTCATAGTTCGATGTTCAAGGGAAATAAAGTAAGACAAATTTTGCATAATTTGAATAGATCTAAATTGCCAAAAACAGCATCACATTTTTTTGCCTGCTCTGGGATAGCTGCAGACTATATGTTTCCTGATGAAATTCGATCAAGTGCGCAAATTATACAAAATGCTATTGATGTAGAAAACTTTTCTTTTTCAGAAAAAGATAGACTGGATCTAAGAACAGAGTTAGGGTGGAATGATTGTAAAGTCATTGGCAATGTCGGTCGACTAGATATCCAAAAAAATCAACCATTTTTAATAGATGTTTTTAATGAAGCTTGCAAGAAAAATCCTAATCTTCGATTAGTGATAATTGGTAAGGTTGCGGGTGCAAATTCAACTGTAGATTTAATCAAAGAAAAAATAAAATCTTATGGAATTGAAGATAAAGTTTTGTTGGCAGGAAGTCAGAATGATATGAAGAAATGGTTAAGTTCTCTAGATCTATTCGTTCTGCCTTCAATATTTGAGGGATTACCTCTATCTGCTGTCGAAGCTCAAGCAAATGGACTACCTGTTTTGGTAAGTGATGCAGTTACGAAAGAATTGAAAATATTAGATTCCATTCGTTACTTATCTCTAAACGATTCTATTGATGTTTGGGCAAAAAATATTCTTGAGTTAGTAGAAATACCTAGATCAAGTGAACTTGAAATAAAAGAAATGTTTAAGCTAAAAGGATTTGAAATTGAAACTCAAGCATTGACTTTACAGAATATACTGTTGGGAGAACCGAATGAAAAAATATCAGATTGTTGAATCGTATGGGACACACATGCATGCAGGGAGTAAAGCGACTAACGATTGTGTCAATATTTTGGAAGAATTAGACTTCGAAAAAATAGAAATTGTACGCCACAAACCTGATGATAAATCCCCCGTATCGAAAATAATCAGACAACTTTCTTTTTATAAACAGTGGAATAAGGTTTTACATAAATTGTCTGAAGGAGATGTTTTGTTGTTACAACATCCCTATCGCAGAAATCATTTTGGTAGGACATCAAGTCTTCTGAAACTGAAGAAAAAACAAGTAAAAATAATTTCATTGGTTCATGATGTGGAGTTGATTAGAGGAATTTATGATGATCCATTCTACCAGAAAGAATTTGATGAAATGCTATCTTTTGCTGATTCAATTATTGTTCATAATGAAAAAATGAAAGATTGGTTTGTGGAATATGGCGTAGATGAAAAGAGACTAGTTGTTTTAGAAATATTTGATTATTTGAATGATAAGGACGTGTCTTCATCTATTGAATATTCAAAATCAGTGACAATAGCAGGGAATCTTTCTCCTGATAAAAGTCCTTATTTGTATCAGTTAGATAAAGTTCCTGACATTCAATTTCAATTGATGGGAATTGGTTTTCAACCAGTAAAAGAGATTTCTAATGTTTCCTATTTAGGTGCCTTTGCTCCAGAAGATGTTCCTAACCATTTAAATAGTGGATTCGGATTAGTATGGGATGGAGAAAGTTTAGATACTTGCGATGGGGTAACAGGAAATTATTTAAGATATAATAATCCCCACAAGTTGTCTCTTTATCTTTCTTCAGGTCTACCCGTTATTGTTTGGAAAGATTCAGCTGAGGCAAACTTTGTAGAGAAGAATAGAGTAGGCTTGGCAGTTAATAGTCTGTTTGAATTATCTGAGATACTGGGTGAAATTAGTCAGGATGAATATCTGCAAATGGCAACAAATGCTAAAAATATTATGAAAAATCTTAAAGAAGGTTATTATCTAAAGACCGCAGTGAATAAGATAATTAAATAGACTCTTTGGAGAAGTATATGAATAATAAAATAGATCTTGTAATTACTTGGGTTGATGGTACAGATCCTGATTGGTTACAAGAAAAGAGGTTATATGAATCTGATGTTGAATGGTCAGAATCAAACAACGCCAATCGATACAGACCATCAGAAAATTTTAAGTATTGGTTCCGTGCGGTAGAACGCTATGCAGTTTGGATTAACCGTATTTTCTTTATAACGTATGGTCATGTTCCAGAATGGTTAAATACAAAGAATCCAAAATTAAAAATTGTAAAACATACCGATTATATACCTCAGGAATACCTTCCAACTTATAACTCTAATGTAATTGAGTTGAATTTACATAGAATTGAAGAGTTAAGTGAGCATTTTATTCTTTTAAATGATGATATGTATTTTGCTGCACCTACTACAGCAGATGATTTCTTTAAAGAAAATCTTCCAAAGGATTTTGGGATTTACTTACCAATAACTCCTAGAGAAAGTTTTAATCATATTGAACTAAACAATACCATTCTGATGAATAAACATTTTAAGAAAAAAAGAAAATCTTTCTCGGAATGGCGTAAATTTTATAGTTTGAAATTAGGGAAGTACCTAGTTGGGAATATTTTTAGTATTTTTTATTCAGGTATTTTAGGATATAAAAATTACCATATTGGTTTGTCGCATTTAAAATCGACTTTTGATTTAATCTGGGAAAAAGAACCGAAATTATTGGAAGAAGTTAGCTCTCATAGATTTAGACAGTTATCAGATATTAGTCATTATGTAATGTCTCATTGGAATGTAGAGTCTGGAAAGTTTATGCCTCAATCCATTCATTTTGGGAAGTATTTTGATATTTGGGAAGTTGAAGAAATTCAAGGTGCTATTCAAAATGAGAAATATAAGATTATTTGTATCAACGATACGGATGAAGATGGAAAATTCTCTGAATACGATCAAAAAATCCATCAAGCATTTCAGTCTAAATTCCCAGAAAAATCAAGTTTTGAATTGTAAATTTACAGACGGATAATAAAAATATGTTTAGAAGTAAAAAATAATGAAAGTTCTAAAAAATTACGCCTATAATCTCTCTTATCAATTATTAATCATCATTTTACCGATTATTACGACACCTTATGTCACTAGGGTCTTCAGTTCCGATGATTTGGGAACCTATAGTTATTTTAACTCAATTGTTACCTATTTTCTTATGCTAGCTACTCTGGGAGTAAACAATTATGGTACTAAGGCGATTTCAAGTAGTAGGAAAGATACTAGAAAGAATTTTTGGGGGATTTATACACTGCAACTAGGAGCGACTTTGTTCTCTTCTGCACTTTATATCCTTCTCTGTCTTACTTTACCAGCTATGCAAAATCCTGTAGCTTATATTTTAGGTCTAAGTTTAATTTCAAAAGGTTTAGATATTTCTTGGTTATTTCAAGGTCTAGAAGATTTTCGAAAAATTACAATCAGAAATATCACAGTTAGGTTAGTTGGTGTTATTTCTATATTTTCTTTCATAAAAACACCTGAAAATCTCTATTTATATATATCACTGATTACGATTTTTGAATTGTTAGGGCAATTAAGTATGTGGTTACCAGCAAGAGAGTTTATTGGGAAACCGCACTTTGATTGGAAATATGCTAGACAGCATTTGAAGCCAGTAATCTTATTATTCTTACCTCAGATTGCGATATCGCTCTATATCACATTAGATAGTACAATGCTTGGAGTGCTAGCATCCAAAAGGGATGTTGGTATTTATGACCAATCACTGAAATTAGTAAAGATTTTACTAACATTGGTAACTTCATTAGGAAGTGTCATGTTGCCCCGAGTTTCAAACCTTTTATCTTCAGGAGATCATAAAGCAGTTAACAAAATGCATGAGATGTCATTTCTGATTTATAATTTGGTAATTTCCCTATTATGGCAGGAATGCTAATTGTAAATAATGACTTTGTTACCTTTTTCCTCGGGCAAGATTTTCAAGAGGCACGTTATGCGATAGCAATTATGATTTTTAGAATGTTCTTTATTGGTTGGACAAATATTATGGGGATTCAAATTTTGATACCTCATAATAAAAATAAAGAATTTATGTTGTCAACAACAATTCCTGCTATTGTTAGTGTGGGCTTAAATCTTCTCTTGCTTCCAAAGCTGGGCTATATAGGTGCGGCAATTGTATCTGTTTTAACAGAGGTACTAGTATGGTTGATACAGTTATTCTATACTCGTTCTTATTTGAGAGAGGTGCCCATTCTAGGTTCATTGATCAAAATTATAATCTCATCTGGAGTTATGTATGGTATCCTACTATTTATAAAACAATTCCTAAATGTATCACCGATGATTAATGTAGGGCTATACGCTATTCTTGGAGTAATAATTTATGCCAGCTTGATTTTAATCTTGAAGGTCATAAATCCAAATGAGTTAAAACAACAATTATTAAAAAAATAAAGGAGTGTATTATGTACGATTATCTAATCGTTGGCGCTGGTCTGTCTGGAGCAATTTTTGCTTATGAAGCAACCAAGCGTGGAAAAAAAGTAAAAGTTATTGATAAACGTGACCACATTGGTGGGAATATCTATTGTGAGAATGTAGAAGAGATTAATGTCCATAAGTATGGTGCCCATATCTTCCATACCTCTAATAAAAAAGTTTGGGACTATGTCAATCAATTCGCTGAGTTTAACAACTATGTCAACTCACCTGTCGCAAACTACAAAGGAAGTCTTTATAATCTTCCTTTCAATATGAATACTTTCTATGCTATGTGGGGGACAAAAACTCCTCAGGAGGTCAAAGATAAGATTGCTGAGCAAACGGCTCATATGAAGGACGTTGAACCTAAAAACTTGGAAGAACAGGCTATCAAGTTGATCGGTCCAGATATTTATGAAAAGTTGATCAAGGGATACACTGAAAAGCAATGGGGACGTTCTGCGACTGACCTTCCACCCTTTATCATCAAACGTCTACCAGTTCGTTTGACTTTTGATAATAACTACTTCAATGACCGTTACCAAGGTATTCCAATTGGGGGGTATAACGTTATCATCGAAAATATGCTGAAAGATGTTGAAGTAGAGCTTGGAGTTGACTTTTTTGCCAATCGTCAGGAATTAGAAGCTTCTGCTGAAAAAGTTGTCTTTACAGGGATGATTGACCAATATTTCGATTACAAACATGGTGAATTAGAATACCGTAGCCTTCGTTTTGAGCATGAAGTTCTAGATGAAGAAAACTATCAAGGAAATGCAGTTGTAAACTATACAGAACGTGAAATTCCATATACACGCATTATTGAGCATAAACATTTTGAGTATGGAACACAAGATAAAACGGTCATTACTCGTGAATACCCAGCTGATTGGAAATGTGGAGATGAACCTTATTATCCAATCAATGATGAGAGAAACAATGCTATGTTTGCTAAATATCAAGAAGAAGCAGCACAGAATGATAAGGTCATTTTCTGCGGACGTTTGGCTGATTATAAATACTACGACATGCATGTAGTCATTGAACGTGCCTTAAATGTTGTAGAGGAAGAGTTGGGAAACTAAAAATTTGATGTTAAAATGGGGGAATACTTCTTTTCCTCATTATTATTCATCTTAACAGGAGATATCAAAAGAAATGAATAGTTTTAGTAAACAAAAGCCTGCCCGAATCGAGTGGATTGATTTTGGGAAGGGTTTAACAGTTTTAATGGTTGTTTTAGGTCATGTTGTTTTAGGACTATTTGAATCCAAAAGATTTGAAGATAACAATCAATGGTTATTATTTGTGACTCAGATTTTTTATCTGTTTCATATACCAGTATTCTATGCTTTGTCAGGTTTTTTCTTTAAACCAGTAGACAATTTAAAGACTTTTACAACTTTTGTAAAACAAAAAACAATTATTTTAGGAATTCCTTATTTGTTCTATTCTATCATACAATTTGGACTTCAAAAATTAGGCGGAGCGACAGTAAGGAATGCAGCTTCTTTTTGGGATTTGTTAAATATTTATCAAACACCTCTTGGAGTATCGTGGTATCTCTATGTTTTGTGGTGGATTTACCTGGTTGTTGCCTTCCTTTCTATTTGGATCAAATCCTATCACAAGCTATTTATCATTAGTGTAGTAGCCTATCTTCTTTCTATATTTGCACCAACTAATATCTATATTGTTCAGAAAATTTTTCTATGGGCTTTCTTCTTTTTGTTAGGATCATGGATCAGACACTCAGGTGTTGGAACTTTTTTAACAAATAGATGGAAGTCGATTAGTTGTGTGACACTAGTTGTCATTACAGTATTTTTAATATATTGGCAATTATCTGCCCCTACTTTTTATATTTCATATGATAGACCGGGACTAAATGGGTTCATCTTCCCAGTTTCTGTAATTTTAGCTATGGCGTCCTATCCTATTTTAAGTGATAAATTGAATCGAGTTGCTGATTATTTTAGAAAGATAGGAAAAGATAGTTTAGTAATCTATCTTCTGCATGCACCAATAGTTTCTGTAACTAGAATTGCTTTATTAAAGCTAGGTGTTAGCAATATCTTTATCCATATAGTGATAGGACTTCTTTTAGGTTGGTTTGGTTCAATCCTTATACTTTATTTCTCCAAAAAAATCCCATATGCAGATTTTGTATTTTATCCAATGAAGTATCTAAGAAAAGTCAAATAGTGAATGAAATCGAGGATGGATATCTTCGATTTTTTGATATATAAAATCTAATAAAAAACGAACTAAAAAATTGAAAAAAAGCTAAAAAAATGATATAATCGGCTTCAAATATGTATGAAATATTTAGGAGATTTAAACCAGATGGATAAAAAAATAAAAACAGCCTTGGTAGCAACTGCAGCAGCTTTTACTGCATTTTCAGTTCATCAAGTAAGTGCGGATGAAGAAAGTGATAAAACTACCAATAAAGAAACTACAGAGGTAGAAACACTGAAGCCAGTTTCTGATCAACAAATCGCAGATGCTGAGAAGAAAGTTTTAGAAACTAAAGCTGCAATTAAACAAAAAGAAGCTAATCTAACTCAGGCAGAAGCTGCTGCAAAAGTAGCGGCAGAAAAGGAAAAAGCGGTAGCTGAAAAGGCAAAAGAAGCTACACCTGAAGCTATCCAAAAAGCCAAAGACGATACAACTACAGCTGCGGAAGCTGTTAAAACTGCGGCAGCTGATGTAAAAAATAAAAAAGCCGCTCAAGACGCTCTTGCTAAAGATGCAGCAACAAAACAAACAGAAGCAGACAATGCAAACTTTGCTGTTGATGCTGCTGCTAAAAAAGTACAAGACTTAGAAAATGGAACTCCATCTCTAACTGCAGCAGAAAAAGCAAAAACAGAAGCTGAAAAGGCAAAAGTTGACGCAGAAAAAGCTAAATCTGACGCAGAAAAAGCTAAATCTGATGCTAAAAAAGCTGATGACGCTGCAGATAAAAAGGTAACCGATTTAAATAACGAATTATCTGCTAAAAAACAAACTTTAGCAGATAAAGAAAAAGCGCTTAAAGATCTTGGTGAAAAACCACAAGCATACGATTTCTCTGATGTTAAATTTACCCTAGGTAAGGACTTTGCAGCTGCATTAAACGAGCGTGCTAAATTGATGGGAGAAAACGATCCAAACAACACTGGTGATGGACGTGCCAACGAACTTAGCACAAGAAACCAAGCTGAAGTAACTGCTAATGCTGAAAAATTAAAACAATTAGCAAAAACTAATATGGCTAAAAATACCTACACTAATACAACTGACACACGTGAAATTGATATTTGGAACTTAACAGCTGACCAAAAGAGAGAAATTAACTTATTCGGTCTTCACATCGTTAACCAAATCCGTGAACAACTAGGAAACCCTAAAATTAAAACAACTGTAGGTATGGAAAAATTTGCTAATGAAGCTGCGGATGCTCGTAACAAAAAATATGCGAAAGTAACAGAAACATATGCTAAACCTGATTACGATGGAATTAACGCTGCAGCAAAAGCAAATGGTTTATCATACAAAACTGGTGACAACCAAAACCAAAGTGATATAATCTTCGCTAATGCTAAAACATACGAAAAAACAACTGAAAGTGAATTATTTAAATCTGAACAAAATCTAAATACTCTAATACAAAACAGCACATGTAGACCTACTATGACAATGGGACAATTAAAAGAGTATATCTTCGAAGCATATAATAATAAAATGTTCACTAACAACGAAGACTATACTGGTGCAAATTCTCACCGTGCATGGGAAAACGCACTATCTATTGGTGGAAGCATTGCTTACCGTAAAGATGGAGAAGGAAACAAGTTAGGGCGTAAAGCTTCTGAATACAATGCAACAAGCGTTACTGCATCTGTTAAATTTAATCCAAAACCGTATGTAAACCAATGGGGAGACTACAGATACTTTAACAACCTTGAAATCTTCGTCCATAACTTCCAAACAGCTGGAGAAAATAAAGAACCTGGACAAGACACAAACAGTATCGTTCTTGATTCAACTAAATTCAATGCAACTGAAATCAAAAACGATCCTACAGCTGCAAAAGAATACAGCACTAAAAAACAAGCTGCTGAAAAAGCAGTTAAAGATGCCCAAGCTGAGGTAACTACAGCTCAAAGCAACTTAGACACTGCTAAGCAATACAAAAATCAATTACCTGCTGCTGAAAAAGCTCTTACTGATGCAACTAACAAACTTACAGCTGCTGAACAAGCTCTTCAAGAAGCTGAAACTAACTTAAACAACTTACGTCAAGGAGCTACTAATAAAGCTGACGAACTTAACAAAGCTAAAGCTGCATTAGAAACAGCTAAACAAGAAGCTGTAAAAGCCAAAACTGCTCTTACTGAAGCGAAAGCTAAATTAGCCCAAGCTGAGAAGGATGTTAAAGACGCTGAAGCGAACGTTAAAACTAAAGAGGCTGAAAAAGCTAAAGCAGAAGAATTAGTAGCTTCTCTTGAAAATGCTAAGCAAATCTATGAAAAAGCTAAAGCAGAAAAGGCTGCTTCAGATGCTAAAGTTACAGAGCTTCACAAATGTGTAGCAGATAAACAAACTGAACTTGTTAAATTAGAAGATGAATATAAAGATCTTCTAAAACAACGTATCTCTAATTTGATTCAACCTGAAAATCCTGAATTAACATTCCGTGAGGAAGTTAAAGAAGAGGAAATCAAGTTTAGCATTGTTGAGGAACTCGATCCATCCCTTAAAGAAGGTGAACGTGTTGTTAAAACTCCAGGCGTAGTTGGTCGTAAGAAGGTCAAAGCTACAATCTTGAAAGCTGATGGAAAAGAAGTTGGTCGTGTAGTTGATAGTGAAGAAGTATTAACGAAAGCTATTGATGAGGTTGTTTTAGTCGGTACTAAGAAAGAAGTCTCACCAATTCTTCCAGAGAACCTTCCTCCACGTAAAGAAGATAGAAAACCTGAAGTTAAGCCTGATAGAGAGAAAACTCTTCCACGTGAAGAAGTGAAGGATGAAAAGCAAGATTCTAAACCAGCTGTTTCAGATGATGCCAAGAAACTTGCTGAACAAGCAATTTCAAATTCTCAAGTGTCATATATGGCACCAAAAGCAACTCAATCAGTTGTATATGTAGAGAATGCTAAAAAACTTCCTACAACAGGTATGAAAGATTCAAAAGCATCAATTGTACTTGCGATTATTGCAGCAACTACTTCTTTGGGATTAGTGGCAAGAAAAAAGGAAGAAAAATAATTTATTAAAACAATCATCTTACGTGATGATAAAAGAAATGAAATGGAGAAAATCAACTTGATTTTCTCCATTTTGCTTGTCTAAAGTAAAAGTAGAGTTATATTTTATAGTAGATTGAAATAAGATGTGAACAAATCGATTAGGAAAGTCAAATTAATGTATAGAAATATTTTAGCAGTCGTGGCGTACTATTCTTGATTCAATCTACTATAGAAGAAAAGAGACTGAATTATAAGAATATATAGTATAAATCAAAAAATTCAGAAAATTGTATTGACAGGACTTGAAAAAGGGTCTATAATGAATAAAAAAACAAAGGAGAAGACTATGAAAACAAGAAAAGTATTGGCTCTTGCGGGAGTGACTTTATTAGCAGCGGGTGTTTTAGCTGCTTGTTCAGGGGGCTCAGGCGCTAAAGGTGAGCAGACCTTTGCCTTTACCTACGAGACACATCCAGATAATCTCAACTATTTGACAACTGGTAAGGCAGCAACTGCCGACATTACTAGTAATGTGATTGATGGATTGCTTGAAAATGATAAATACGGGAACCTTATTCCCTCAATGGCAGAGGACTGGTCAGTTTCTAAGGATGGCTTGACTTATACTTATAAGATTCGTCAGGATGCCAAGTGGTATACATCTGAGGGAGAAGAGTATGCTCCTGTTAAGGCTCAGGACTTTGTGACAGGTCTTAAATATGCAACAGATAAGAAAGCAGAAGCCCTTTACTTGGTACAGGATTCAATCAAAGGACTAGATGCCTATGCTAAAGGGGAAATTAAAGATTTCTCTCAAGTTGGGATTAAAGCACTTGACGATCAAACAGTCCAATACACTTTGAACAAACCTGAAAGTTTTTGGAACTCAAAAACAACCATGGGTGTGCTTGCGCCAGTCAATGAAGAGTTTTTGAACTCAAAAGGGGATGATTTTGCCAAAGCTACGGATCCAAGTAGTATCTTGTACAATGGTCCTTATTTGTTGAAATCTATTGTGACCAAATCCTCTGTTGAATTTGCGAAAAATCCGAACTACTGGGATAAAGACAATGTCCATATTGACAAGGTCAAATTGTCATTCTGGGATGGGCAAGATACCAGCAAACCAGCAGAAAACTTTAAAGATGGTAGCCTTACAGCAGCTCGTCTCTATCCAACAAGTGCAAGTTTCGCAGAGCTTGAGAAGAGTATGAAAGACAATATCGTCTATACTCAACAAGACTCTACGACTTATCTAGTAGGGACAAATATTGACCGCCAATCTTATAAATACACATCTAAGACCAGCGAAGAACAAAAGACATCTACTAAAAAAGCTCTCTTAAACAAGGATTTCCGTCAGGCTATTGCTTTCGGATTTGACCGTACAGCCTATGCCTCTCAGTTGAATGGAGAAACTGGAGCAAGCAAAATCTTGCGTAATCTCTTTGTACCACCAACATTTGTTCAAGCAGATGGTAAAAACTTTGGCGATATGGTTAAAGAAAAATTAGTAACCTATGGGGATGAATGGAAGGATGTTAATCTTGCAGATTCTCAGGATGGCCTTTACAACCCAGAGAAAGCCAAGGCTGAATTTGCTAAAGCTAAATCAGCCTTACAAGCAGAAGGAGTCCAATTCCCAATTCACCTAGATATGCCTGTTGACCAAACAGCAACTACAAAAGTTCAGCGCGTCCAATCTATGAAACAATCCTTGGAAGCGACTTTAGGAACTGATAATGTGGTTATTGATATCCAACAACTACAAAAAGACGAAGTAAACAATATTACATATTTTGCTGAAAATGCTGCTGGCGAAGACTGGGATTTATCAGATAATGTCGGTTGGGGTCCAGACTTTGCCGATCCATCAACTTATCTTGATATCATCAAACCATCTGTAGGAGAAAGTACTAAAACATATTTAGGGTTTGACTCAGGGAAAGATAATGTAGCTGCTAAGAAAGTAGGTCTATATGACTACGAGAAATTGGTTACTGAAGCTGGTGATGAGGCTACAGATGTGGCTAAACGATATGATAAATACGCTGCAGCTCAAGCTTGGTTGACAGATAGTGCTTTGATTATTCCAACTACATCTCGTACAGGACGTCCAATCTTGTCTAAGATGGTACCATTTACAATACCATTTGCATTGTCAGGAAATAAAGGTACAAGTGAGCCACTCTTGTACAAATACCTTGAACTTCAAGACAAGGCAGTCACTGCAGATGAATACCAAAAAGCTCAAGAAAAATGGATGAAAGAAAAAGCAGAATCCAATAAAAAAGCGCAAGAAGAACTTGCAAAACATGTGAAATAAAGGTAAAGGAGTTGGTTTGTAGCCGACTCCTTTATATTCTTCGAAAATCTCTTCAAACCATGTCAGC
>NZ_AEDV01000011.1 GCF_000148545.1 Streptococcus mitis SK597
TAAAGCGAAAGCTAAGGAAGCAGTGAGAACTGCCGCAGATGCAGCTAAGTCAGAAATTGACCAAGCCGCAGACCAAGCTACAGTTGAAGAAAAAGAAACAGCAGGAAAACAAGCTATTTCAGCTGTTGCGGAAGTTGGTAAAGAACAAGCTAAGTCAGAAATCGACAAGGCAGCCGCAGCTAAGGTTCAAGCGATTGAAGGCAACGCTAAACTT
Source organism: Streptococcus mitis SK597 (assembly GCF_000148545.1). Classification (GTDB taxonomy): domain Bacteria; phylum Bacillota; class Bacilli; order Lactobacillales; family Streptococcaceae; genus Streptococcus; species Streptococcus mitis_C. Next base: position 215 of record NZ_AEDV01000011.1, read on the forward strand.
TCAGAAGCAGAAAAATCAGTAGCCAAAGCAGCAGCTAAGAAAGTCGCTGAAGATGCGAAGAAGGCTATTGAAGCATCTACAAGTCAAGCGGAAGTAGATTCAAACGTAACGAAAGGTACGGACTCTATCTCATCAGTTGCGGAAGTTGGAAAAGATCAGGCTAAGGCAGCAATAGATTCAGCCCTATCTGATAAGGAAACTGTAATTGATAGCAACGCTAAACTTTCAGAAGCAGAAAAATCAGCAGCTAAAGCAGAGGTTAAGAAAGCCGCAGATGAAGCTAAGAAAGCAATCGATGCAGCTACAACTCAAGCAGAAGTAGATAGAATTCTTCGTAATGACATTTACAAAGATGATGCAGCAATTAACGAAGTAGAATCATTTGACTTATCATCTCTATTAGTCAATGGATTTGTCTCTGTTACACAAGGAGAAACTTTAACAGATCAAGAAGTACTATCTAAAGTAAACTTACCGAAGGATGTAGAGGTTATTAAAGTTGAAAAACCTACAACATCAGCGTTAGGTAGACTAGTAGCTAAAGTAACACTTAAGTTATCAGATGGAAGTGTAGAAGAAATCAACGTACCTGTTGAAGTTGTTGCTCCACAAAATCATGGAAATGAAGGAAATGGAGCAAATAACGGCTCTACTAACACTGAAGCGAAAGTGAATAAAGCTAAGTTAGAAGCGGCTATCCATCAATTAGATGAATTTAAGTTTGATGCAGAAACTGCAAAAGAAGCGAATGCACTATCAGCAGATGCTAAGAAAGTATTTGCTAATGCAGACGCAAGCCAAGATGAAGTGGATGCAATGGTGAAACGTATCGAAGACTTCATGGCGAAAGTTGCTCCATCAACTGACCATACAAGCCCAGCTAAGGACCAAGCTACTCAAACACCAGCTGTGGCTCCAGCTACAACTCAAGCAGCAGCTAATGCTAGCCAAGAAGCAACAAATGCGCGTAAAGCAGCTAAAGAATTGCCAAATACAGGTACAGCAGATTCTACTGTAGCTATGGTAGCAGCTGCCGCAAGTGCATTACTTGGTCTTGGTCTTGCAGGCCGTCGTCGTAAAGAAGACGAAGAAGCTTAATTGGTAGATTGTTTGATAATTATCGAATAATAAATCCGATTTTCAAAGCTTAAACAAGTACCTCTCATAAGAAAATCTCCTAGCAGGAAAGTCTGCTAGGAGATTTTTGATACAGGTAAATTGATCAGTGAATCTAAATCCTAAATTTCATGAGGTAATGAGAGGTTTAGGTCAACTTGATTTCAAAATTTTTAGGTTTAGGAATAACTATTCATATAGAGGACAATAGTTGTTATTCGATAATTTTTTATGTTAAAGTAAATAGATGATATCTTTATTTTTGACCAATGAGAATACATAATATACTGATTCTTAGGGAAAAGCTATTTGAAAAAAGAACTTACTCAAGTAACAATTCAGGATCAAAAATAGACAGTTGAGGAGCGGAGGTGATAAATTGAGTTTTCTACTGTATAATGGATTTATCACTAATACTCTTCGAAAATCTCTTCAAACCACGTCAGCTTCGCCTTGCCGTATATATGTGACTGACTTCGTCAGTCTTATCTACAACCTCAAAACAGTGTTTTGAGCAACCTACGGCTAGCTTCCTAGTTTGCTCTTTGATTTTCATTGAGTATAAAAGTGCTCCAGGTCATATTTTACACAGCAATAGTCTTATAAAAATGGACAGAAACTATTGTAAAGGCTATCAAAAAGGAGTATAATGAGTGCAAGATATTTCGGAGGTTAAAGATGCTAGAAGTAAGAAGTCTAGAGAAAAGTTTTGGATCCAAGCAAGTTTTGTTTGGTATTGACTTTCAAGCGCGACCAGGTCGTATTTTGGGATTAGTCGGGAAAAACGGTGCTGGGAAGACAACAATTTTCCACAGTATTTTGAAGTTTTTAGAATACCAAGGAGAAATCAGTCTGGATGGTCAGGATATTCGTCAGGAGACCTATGCTCGGATTGGCTATCTGCCTGAAGAACGCAGTCTCATGCCTAAATTGACAGTCCTTGAACAAGTTCGTTACTTGGCGACTCTAAAAGGCATGGATGCCAAGGAGGTCAAGGAAAAACTCCCTCAATGGATGAAGAGGTTGGAAGTGAAAGGGAAGCTGACAGATAAAATTAAGAGTCTGTCAAAAGGAAATCAGCAGAAGATTCAGCTCATTATTACTCTGATTCATGAGCCAGACTTGATTATCTTGGATGAGCCTTTCAGTGGATTGGACCCAGTCAATACAGAATTGCTCAAACAAGTCATTTTTCAAGAAAAAGAACGTGGGGCAACCATTATCTTTTCTGATCATGTCATGACCAACGTCGAGGAGCTTTGTGACGATATTCTCATGATCCGAGATGGCCGTGTGGTCTTGCATGGACCAGTTCAGGATGTCCGAAATCAATACGGGAAAACGCGTCTCTTTGTTTCAAGTGAACGAAGCAAGGAAGAATTGGAAAATCTTCCTCATGTCAAGCAGGTGAGTTTGACCAAGCAAGGCAGTTGGAAATTGATTTTGGAGGATGAGAGCGCTGGAATGGAACTCTTCCTAATCTTGACTCAGGGGCAATATATCGCAACCTTTGACCAGCAAGCGCCAACAATCGATGAAATCTTTAAACTAGAATCAGGGGTGGAAGTATGAGAAATATGTGGGTTGTAATCAAGGAAACCTATCTTCGACATGTCAAATCGTGGAGTTTCTTCTTTATGGTGATTTCGCCGTTCCTCTTTTTAGGAATCTCTGTAGGAATTGCCTATCTCCAAGGTTCTTCAATGGCTAAAAATGATAAAGTGGCAGTGGTGACAACAGTGCCGTCTGTAGCAAAAGGACTGAAGAATGTAAATGGTATTAACTTTGACTATAAAGACGAAGCAAGTGCCAAAGAAGCGATTAAAGATGAAAAATTAAAAGGCTATTTGACCATTGATCAAGAAGATAGTGTTCTAAAGGCCGTTTATCATGGCGAAACATCGCTTGAAAATGGAATTAAATTTGAGGTTACAGGTACACTCAATGAACTGCAAAATCAGCTTAATCGTTCAACTGCTTCCTTGTCTCAAGAGCAGGAAAAACGCTTAGCGCAGACAGTTCAATTCACAGAAAAGATTGATGAAGCCAAGGAAAATAAAAAGTTTGTTCAAACAATTGCAGCAGGCGCCTTAGGATTCTTTCTTTATATGATTCTGATTACCTATGCGGGTGTGACGGCTCAGGAAGTTGCCAGTGAAAAAGGCACCAAAATTATGGAAGTCGTCTTTTCTAGCATAAGGGCAAGTCACTATTTCTATGCGCGGATGATGGCTCTATTTCTAGTGATTTTAACGCATATTGGGATTTATGTTGTAGGTGGTCTGGCTGCCATTCTGTTCTTTAAAGATTTGCCATTCTTGGCTCAGTCTGGTGTTTTAGATCACTTGGGAGATGCTTTCTCTCTAAATACCTTGCTCTTTATTTTGGTTAGTCTTTTCATGTACGTCGTCTTGGCAGCCTTTCTAGGTTCTATGGTTTCTCGTCCTGAGGACGCAGGAAAAGCCTTGTCGCCTTTGATGATTTTGATTATGGGTGGTTTTTTTGGAGTGACAGCTCTAGGTGCAGCTGGTGACAATCTTATCTTGAAGATTGGTTCTTATATTCCCTTTATTTCGACCTTCTTTATGCCATTTAGAAGCATTAATGGCTATGCAGGGGGAGTAGAAGCATGGATTTCACTTGCTATTACAGTGATTTTTGCAGTGGTAGCAACAGGATTTATCGGACGCATGTATGCCAGTCTCGTTCTGCAAACAGATGATTTAGGTATTTGGAAAACCTTTAAACGTGCCTTATCTTATAAATAGAAGAGCCTCGCGAAAGCGAGGTTTTTTAGAGATGAAAAGAGTGGAATTTAGAAAAATATTTTTCATATCTATTGACTTTTAGGGGTGAAATTTGGTATTATAGTAGGCGGTATTGTTTACCCCATTTGAAAGGCCCCGGAACCTTCCAAATACTTTTCGATGGGAAGGAACACCCATCACCGTAAACAAAAATCGAACTATATATAGGAGAAATCATGAACAAAACAACATTTATGGCTAAACCAGGCCAAGTTGAACGTAAATGGTACGTAGTTGACGCAACTGATGTACCACTTGGACGTCTTTCTGCAGTAGTTGCTAGCGTACTTCGCGGAAAAAACAAACCAACATTTACACCACACACTGATACAGGTGACTTTGTGATTGTTATCAATGCTGAAAAAGTTAAATTGACTGGTAAAAAAGCAACTGATAAAATCTACTACACTCACTCAAACCACCCAGGTGGATTGAAACAAATCTCTGCAGGTGAACTTCGTTCTAAAAATGCAGTACGTTTGATCGAGAAATCAGTTAAAGGTATGCTTCCACACAATACTCTTGGACGCGCTCAAGGTATGAAGTTGAAAGTATTTGTTGGAGCTGAGCACACTCACGCTGCACAACAACCAGAAGTTCTTGATATTTCAGGACTTATCTAAGGAAAGGAACAATAAAGTATGTCACAAGCACAATATGCAGGTACTGGACGTCGTAAAAACGCTGTTGCACGCGTTCGCCTTGTTCCAGGAACTGGTAAAATCACTGTTAACAAAAAAGATGTTGAAGAGTACATCCCACACGCTGACCTTCGTCTTGTAATCAACCAACCATTCGCAGTTACTTCAACTGCAGGTTCATACGACGTTTTCGTTAACGTTGTAGGTGGTGGATACGCTGGTCAATCAGGAGCTATCCGTCACGGTATCGCTCGTGCCCTTCTTCAAGTAGACCCAGACTTCCGCGATTCATTGAAACGCGCAGGACTTCTTACACGTGACTCACGTAAAGTTGAACGTAAGAAACCAGGTCTTAAGAAAGCTCGTAAAGCATCACAATTCTCAAAACGTTAATCAATACGATTATATCAACGTTTCAAAGCACTTTGCAAAGATTTTGCAAAGTGCTTTTTTGTCGATTTTTGAGCTAGAATAGCTTTGTGATAACCTTCTGATAACCTCTTCAAAATTTTAAAAATCATAATTTTATTTTGCTTTATTGAGATAATCTGCAAATTTGTCAATAGAGTTTTTCTCACCAGTTTTTGTGGTGTGAGTATAGACATCTAATGTCATCTGACTGCTTGCATGACCGAGACGTTTTGATGTATTAGAAGGATCGATTCCAATTTCAGACATAAGTGTTGCATGTGTATGTCTAAACCCATGTGGGCTAATTGGTTTTAATTTATGCTTTTTAATAATTCGATTCAGTACGTTATTAATGTAATCAGCATGCAAAGGTTCAATTTTGTCATTACTTGATATGTAATAGAACATATATTCGTTACTAATATTCAGCTTTGTAAGAGGAAACTGAGATTGTTCTTTCAGATAGAAATTTCTCCATTGCTTAATAATATCGATTGTCTCATCATCAAGATAGATTGTACGAACTGAAGATTCATTCTTTGTGCTCTTTTCAATCGCTTTACCGTCAATTCTTCCTAGACTTTTATCTATGTTTAATAGATTGCTGTCAAAGTTAATATCAGCCCATTTTAAAGCGTATAACTCCCCTTTTCGTAGTCCACTAAATGCAAGCAGTCTAAATAAAGCAAAATGTTTAAATGGCTCAGTTTCTTTCACTATATCAAGGAAATGATGTAATTCCTCCAGAGACCAAAAATTATCTGATCTAGTTTTTTTGATTTTAGGCATGATAACATTCTTCATTGGATTTCGATCAATGTAGTTCATGTTGATTGCAAAATCAAAAATTTTTGAGGTATAGGATTTTATCTGTTTGATATTTTTGAAAGTCTGAGATTTTTGTGTAATAAAGTTTTGACAGTCTAAAGGACTGATTTGGTCAATAAATTTATCGCCAAATATTGGTAGAATATGTATTCGATAGATATTCTTAGTTTGGGAAGAAGTTGTTTCTTCAACGGTACCAACATAGGCATTAAACCATTCTTGATAAAGTTCTTTATAAGTGACTTTGGGGTTAGGTTTGTCGGTACTTACTGTGGGGGCAACGACACCAGCTTCTAAACGAGCTTCGTACAATTTTGCCTCTTTTTTGGTTTTGAACCCTCTCTTTAAGTGCCTTTTTTTCTTTCCATAAGCATCTAAGCCAATGTAAAAGCTGACATAGTATAGGATTCCTTTTTTTGTTTTGTATTTGTGTATAGACATTTTTTCTCCGTATCTAAGTTTTCGGAGCTTATGTAATTGAGAAATGAGTGTCTATCTATTTTTTCTATCTTCTTGGCGGATAGCGTATTCGTCTGTTTTAATCCAGCTCTGCCAAACTTTAGAATCTTTATTTTGGTGATTCATATAATCTATAAACTCAGACATAAAACGTTTGTTTTTCTCAGCTAGGTATTCTGAGAATATATGACGAAATTCATCTGAAAAACTATCATCAAGTGGTAGTGTTAATGCCCTTTCGCCAAATTCGATACTCTTCTTTAACTTCTCCATATCGCTTTTAAAAGGTGTCACAGAACCAATTTTAGATGTTTTGAAACTATCTGTAACAATTTTAAGATTTGATGGAGCGTGTGGGTTGCTATCAAGTCCCATAATGTAAGCGACGGAAACATTAAAGTATTTTGCCAATTTTTCAGCATTATCTTTTTTAGGTTTGCGGATTCCTTGATTGTATCCAGAAAGTGTAGGATAGGCTATATTTGTAGCTTCGCTAATTTCTGTCAATTTTTTTCCGCTATTTTCTATCAGTTTAGTAATATGATTCGTCATAAGAACCTCCTTTTTATCATTATAACACATTTTATTCTTTTTGAATAAAAAAGCTTGACAAAAATTCAAAAAGGATATATAATTCAAAATGAATAACAAATTAAATGGTTTCGGAGCTTATTTAATTTAGAAATGAGGTGTGAATTTATGTCGGAAACTACTTTAGTTGTCCAGCTTCCTAAAGAATTAGAGAAGCAATTACGTGCTCACTATGATGAGATGATTTCAAATGCTGTAGCAAGAGTATTTGAAGATAAAGAACTTTATAAACCTATGGTTCGTATGTCAGGTTTATCTAGGTGGTTAGATGTATCTACGACAACAATCCAAAAATGGACGAAAGAAGGAATGCCAACCATGGTGATTGATGGAGTGACTTTATACGATAAAAGAGCAGTAACACGATGGTTGAAGCAATATGAAAGATAGGTACTCGTATGAATGGTGTTCAGTGGATCAAGATAACAACAGATATATTTGATGATGAAAAAATTCAGCTAATAGAATCAATGCCAGAAGGAGATACTCTTATTGTAATATGGTTTAAAATTCTGGTGCTTGCAGGAAAGCAAAATAATAGTGGCATATTAAGTCTAGGGAACAAGGTTTATTACACAGAAGAGATGCTTTCAACAGTGTTTAGGCGAAAGGCTACATCTGTAAAATTAGCTCTCAGCATGTTTGAAGAATTTGGCATGATAGAAATCATAGATGGCGCTATTACCATTCCAAAATGGGAGAAACATCAGAATATAGATGGACTAGAAAAGATTAGAAAACAAACTAGGGAACGTGTTGCTCGTCATAGACAAAAACAAAAAGCACTAATTACAGGCGAGCCACAACTCGTTTTAGACTGTAACGTTACAGTAACGGATGAAAATGATAATGTAACGCAAGAGATTAAGAACAAGAGTAAGAATAAGAAAGAGATTGAGAATATACTGGATAATAGTTCTAGAAAGCCTGAAACTTATATTCCACCCAAATATTATTCTTTGTTAGAATCCATTTCTTATAAGTACAATGATAGATTTTTGTATCCTAACAATTACACTTTAACACATGCTCAGAAGATGAAGATAGGCGAGTATTTGGCTAGTGGGTATGTAACTAGTGATGAAGTCATTAGCATGATTGAACGGATTCCTGAGGATGTGACGTCTCCTTTGGCGTATTTATTTAAGTCTATGGAGAATTTAAAGCAGGAACGTATGCTGGAGTGCAAAGCTATTGCCCATGAAAATGCCCGAAAGAAGTATATGATAAATGAGTAGATATAGGACTGTTCTAAAGAAATGTTACATCACTGAGGAGCAAAATGAAATAGTGAATAACTTGATTGAAATGACAAATCATCTAAGTTTTTCCTCTTATGCCAGAAAAATGTTATTTAAGAGCTCGCCTATTTATCTTCAATTTGATTTTGAATCTTATCATGACTTTATATTTCAAGTTAGAAGAATTATCAATAACTTACGTCAGTTAGAAAGAATAGCAGAACAAAGTGAGGATTTGGATAATGTAAGGATATTTCACTACTGCGTTGAGCTGATGATAGAATATGAAAAGAAGACAAGTAAACAAGTGAAAGAACTTGTAAAACGACTAAATAAGAAAACGAGGTGATAGGACCATGAGAATAAAATCTGTGTTGAAACAGGTTTTTTTGACGGAAGAAGAAAATAAAAAATTAAATGATTGTATGAGGAAGGAAAATATTCGTAATTTTTCTGAGTTTGCTAGACAAAAATTAATACGAACAGATTTGAACATCCAAAAAGTCTCTTTTGAAGGTTTAGTTCCTTTAACAGAAGAGTTGGAACAAGTCGGAAAGAATATCAATTCTATAGCCCGTCTTGCAACTGTAGTTGGGAGAATAAGCTATGAAAACAAAATGGATATGTCTATTTTGATGCAAAAAATAGTTGATGTGATGGAGGAAAAAGATGTTTATTTTCAAAAGTAATATGGATAAGGATTTTGATCAGATATGCGAATACATATTGAAATTAAAGCGAGCAGAATTATTTCTTCATGGAATTAAACAACAAGATAAAACGAAGGCTCGTTTGTATCATGCGATGCTGGAATACTATGATGCTAACCATAAAAAAGAAAGACATATGAGAATTTTAAAATAAGGAAACGCTGTTAAAAATTTTGCAGCGTTTTTTATATATCTTCTTAAAATATTTGTACACACAAATGACAGTCAAATTGATTTTTGGGATTATTTTATCGAGAAGGAAAGATTTCTCATAATATGACTTTGCGAGCTCAGAGTCTGTATACACACACTCCCAAAATCATCCCAAAATTTGTATACACAAAGTGTATGTACTTTTTGGGATGATTTGAATTTTGGGGAATCCCCAAACCCCTGATGAATTATACGAGCAAAAAAATTTGGGAGTAAGTTTTAGAAAGAACTATTCTACAGTATTTAAAATCTGACTTTAAGTAAATTTTTTATTATGTGACTATTAGCCTGTCTCACTCTGCTAGGTACGAGACAAAAAAATACCCGCTATGCGGGTGTGTACTGACCCCCAAAAGTTAGACAGAAAAAATCTAACTTTTGGGGTCAGTACAAAAGCGTTTTTATTGTATAAAGAATATCAAATAGTTTGAGGGTTTTACTTGTCGCTGTATTTCTTCACTATCCTTTTTGTAATACTCCTGCTTTGTTCCTGAAATATCTACAGTGAATACGTCATCCTTGAAGGTATAATTCTCTTTTCGGTTTATGATATTAGAGCCAGTCGGTTCGATTGTTGCACTGTCTTTATCAATTGTAAAGGTGTCGGCCTCTCCTTTGTTGCTATTTCCTTTGTTACCTGAAATGGTAAAGGCAACTTCATTTCTACTCTCGTTTATTCAACGGTATTCGCCATCTAAAGAATTGCTTGATTGGTTAGAACATGCAATTAATAAAATTGTAGATAGAGACACTAAAAGTAATGTGATAAATCTTTTCATTTACATACTTTTTATTTCTATATTATATTAAAGAAACATTACATAAGTAAGAAAGTAATTTTTTAGGTTGATCTCTTTCTTTCGGGAAAATCATTATGTTTCGGAAAGTCAAGATTTTGTTATTATTTATGATATACTGGTACCGTAATTATATCCTTACAGAGGTTAAGTAAGGGTTTCAGTACACGCCAATAGATGTCAAAATATTGATTTTAAGCGATTTTTGATTTTTGGAAACTCATTATATCGCACTACAAATCAATAAAAACTGTACCTTTTTTAGATAAATATATTATCTGGATATTGAAGTTAAGCCCTGCTGTCATTTCGATGGCAGGGCTTTTTAATATTTGGTACACTAACTTCTTATCTATATTTTGGTGGATTTTAAGTTGACATCTACAAAGTTTAATGTTAGAATACATTCAAAAATATATTTGAATGAGGTGTTTTATGATTCAAAATGTTGTTACTTCAATAATCCTGTATTCTGGGACAGCCGTAGACTTACTTATTATCCTAATGTTATTTTTTGCCAAAAGAAAAAGCAGAAAAGACATCATTAACATCTATTTAGGACAATTTCTAGGCTCTGTTAGTCTAATATTGCTAAGTTTGCTTTTTGCATTTGTCTTAAATTATATTCCTAGTAAAGAGATTTTAGGTTTACTCGGTTTGATTCCAATTTTCCTAGGTCTCAAAGTTTTGCTTTTAGGAGATTCTGATGGAGAAGCTATTGCCAAAGAAGGTTTGCGCAAAGATAATAAAAACCTGATATTTCTAGTCGCTATGATTACTTTTGCAAGTTGTGGTGCTGACAATATTGGTGTCTTTGTTCCATATTTTACTACCTTAAATTTAGCAAATTTGATAGTAGCTTTACTTACCTTTCTAGTCATGATTTATCTCTTGGTTTTTTCTGCCCAAAAATTGGCACAAGTCTCTTCTGTTGGAGAAATTTTGGAAAAATATAGCAGATGGTTTATTGCCGTTGTTTATTTAGGATTGGGGATATATATCCTGATTGAAAATAACAGTTTTGACATACTATGGACTATATTAGGCTAGGAGAAAATATTATGAAAAAAGATAGTATCTGCCAAGTGAATGTTATAAATCAGCAAAATATTACAACCGCAACGAACTACCTTGAAAAGGAAAAAGTCCAAAAATCACTTCGCATTTTAACAAAATTTACCGATAATAAACAGATAAATATCATCTTCTATCTTCTTGCTGTTGAAGAACTCTGTGTCTGTGATATAGCCTGTTTACTAAATCTCAGTATGGCATCTACTTCCCACCATCTTCGTAAACTAGCCAATCAAAACATCTTGGGCACTAGAAGAGAGGGGAAAATTATATATTATTTTATAAAAGATGAGGAAATCAGGGATTTTTTTAATCAACTAGGATAACAACTATTTTTACTACTTTTCCATGATTCTAGGGAGCTACTCTATGAAATTTCGGGTCTTCGGAATATATAGTGGAATTACTTTCTTAATAGTTTAAAAACAACTGGTGTTTAAATCGGATTTTCTGGTGGGATGTTAGGATAATCAATAGTATTATATAAAAGTATCAATCACATACGAGTGATACTTTTGGAAAAAAATAAAATAGTCCAATTTACTTGACCGTGTACTATGGTACATGGTTTATAATATTCAGGGGGTGAAATAAGATGATTTATCGCATTAGTGAGTTTGCAGATAAATGTGGAGTTAATAAAGAAACGATCAGATATTACGAGCGAAAAAATTTATTACAAGAACCTCACCGAACGGAAGCTGGTTATCGGATATATTCATATGATGACGTTAAGCGTGTTGGGCTTATTAAACGAATACAGGAACTTGGTTTCTCTTTAAGCGAGATTTATAAATTACTTGGTGTTGTAGATAAAGATGAAGTTCGTTGTCAAGATATGTTCGAATTTGTTTCTAAAAAACAAAAGGAAGTGCAAAAACAAATAGAGGATTTAAAACGAATTGAAACTATGTTAGACGACTTAAAACAACGATGTCCAGATGAAAAGCAATTATATTCGTGTCCAATAATAGAAACATTAACATGAGAGATTAATTAACGAAAGGAGCTTTTTTATGAATAAATTTAAGGTAAACATTTCAGGAATGACTTGTACGGGTTGTGAAAAACACGTAGAATCAGCACTTGAAAAGATAGGTGCTAAAAATATTGAGTCTAGTTATCGTCGTGGTGAAGCAGTATTTGAACTGTCCGATGATATTGAGGTTGAAAGTGCAATAAAGGCGATTGCTGACGCAAATTATCACCCGGGCGAAGCAGAAGAAATACAAGTGCAATCGGAAAAAAGGACAGATGTAAGTTTAAATGATGAAGGTAACTATGATTATGATTACATCATCATCGGTTCTGGTGGAGCTGCCTTTTCATCTGCCATTGAAGCCGTTACTTTGAACGCAAAAGTGGCTATGATTGAGCGTGGAACGGTGGGTGGAACTTGCGTTAATGTCGGATGCGTTCCTTCTAAGACCTTATTAAGAGCAGGGGAAATCAATCATCTAGCAAAAAATAATCCATTTGTGGGATTACACACTTCGGCTTCAAATGTTGATTTAGCGCCATTAGTAAAACAAAAGAATGATTTAGTAACCGAGATGCGAAATGAAAAATATGTGAATTTAATTGATGATTATGGTTTTGAATTAATAAAAGGTGAAGCAAAATTCGTAAATGAAAATACAGTTGAAGTAAATGGCAATCAAATCACAGCCAAAAGATTTTTAATAGCTACAGGTGCTTCTTCAACTGCACCTAATATTCCCGGATTAGATGAAGTAGATTATTTAACAAGCACTAGCTTATTGGAATTAAAGAAGGTTCCAAATCGTCTTACCGTAATTGGTTCAGGATATATCGGCATGGAATTAGGACAACTATTTCATAACCTCGGGTCAGAAGTCACTTTGATTCAAAGAAGCGAGCGTCTATTAAAAGAATACGATCCTGAAATTTCAGAAGCCATTACTAAGGCCTTAACAGAACAGGGAATTAATTTAGTAACAGGTGCAACCTATGAACGAGTTGAGCAAGATGGAGACATTAAAAAAGTTCATGTTGAGATAAATGGTAAAAAGCGAATTATTGAAGCAGAACAATTGCTAATTGCCACTGGAAGAAAACCAAATACAGAATCATTAAACTTACATGCAGCAGGCGTTGAAGTTGGTTCCCGTGGTGAAATTGTCATTGATGATTATCTTAAAACGACCAATTCCCGAATTTATTCAGCTGGAGATGTCACTCTCGGTCCCCAATTTGTTTATGTAGCTGCTTATGAAGGTGGACTTGCTGCTCGTAATGCAATCGGAGGACTAAATCAAAAGGTCAATTTAGAAGTGGTTCCAGGCGTTACGTTTACTTCTCCATCGATTGCAACGGTTGGTTTAACGGAGCAACAGGCAAAAGAAAAAGGATATGAAGTGAAAACATCGGTATTGCCGTTGGATGCTGTTCCAAGAGCGCTCGTTAATCGGGAAACAACAGGTGTTTTCAAATTAGTGGCAGACGCGAAAACATTGAAAGTGTTAGGGGCGCATGTAGTGGCAGAAAACGCAGGAGACGTAATTTATGCAGCAACATTAGCTGTGAAATTCGGTTTAACTGTTGGAGATCTGAGAGAAACGATGGCTCCATATCTAACAATGGCAGAAGGATTGAAGCTGGCTGTCCTAACTTTTGATAAAGATGTTTCGAAATTATCTTGCTGTGCAGGCTAAGGGAACTTTTTTACAACTCCCTATTCAAGTGAATCAGCTAATGCTTTAAGGGATTTTCTAAGTGCATTTGTGGTCACAAAAATAATTTAACACTGATGATTTCGACATCAAATCTATAATTGATACCTTAACACTGCAGAGTAATAAAGGATGAATAATATGTCAGACTTATTATCCCTACCAGACATTAAAACAATAGAACCGCCACAAGAAAATGAAACCGATATGATGTTTAAAGTTGAAGCAGTCGGACCACCTGAACGTTGTCCTGAATGTGGTTTTGACAAGTTGTACAAACACAGTTCAAGAAATCAACTAATTATGGATTTGCCCATTCGTTTAAAGCGAGTGGGCTTACAATTGAACCGTAGACGATACAAGTGTCGTGAATGCGGATCTACCTTCTGGGAACGCCTAATATCTGTAGATGAAAAGCGTAGTATGACCAAAAGGCTTTTAAAGTCCATTCAAGAGCAATCCATGTCTAAGACCTTTGTAGAAGTCGCAGAAAGCGTTGGTGTTGACGAGAAAACCATTAGGAACGTTTTTAAGGACTATGTGGCACTCAAAGAACGTGAATACCAGTTTGAAACTCCTAAGTGGCTTGGGATAGACGAGATACATATTATCCGTAGACCTCGGCTTGTATTGACTAATATTGAACGCAGGACTATTTATGACATCAAGCCTAACCGTAACAAGGAAACAGTCATCCAACGTCTTTCAGAAATCAGTGACAGGACTTACATTGAGTACGTCACAATGGATATGTGGAAGCCCTACAAAGACGCAGTGAACACTATCCTTCCACACGCTAAAGTTGTCGTAGATAAGTTTCATGTAGTTAGAATGGCTAATCAAGCCTTAGATAACGTCAGAAAGTCTTTGAAAGCCCATATGAGCCAAAAAGAAAGACGTACCCTTATGCGTTAAAGGTTTATCCTTCTAAAGCGTAAACACGATCTAAATGAACGTGAATCATTCCTCTTAGATACTTGGTTAGGTAATCTTCCTGCTTTAAAAGAAGCCTATGAACTCAAAGAAGAGTTTTACTGGATATGGGATACTCCTGATCCAGATGAAGGTCATCTTCGTTATAGTCAATGGAGACACCGTTGTATGTCCAGCAACTCTAAAGACGCATATAAAGACCTCGTGAGAGCCGTAGACAACTGGCATGTTGAAATATTCAACTACTTTGATAAAAGGCTCACTAATGCTTATACGGAGTCAATTAACAGCATTATTAGGCAGGTAGAGCGAATGGGTAGAGGTTACTCGTTTGATGCCTTACGAGCCAAAATCCTTTTCAATGAGAAGCTCCATAAAAAGCGTAAGCCACGATTTAATTCAAGTGCTTTCAATAAAGCTATGTTATACGATACTTTCAATTGGTATGAAGTGAATGATCACGACATTACAGACAACTTAGGTGTCGATTTTTCCACACTTATTAAGAATTTGGAGAAGGGTGATTTATAAGCCCTTTTCCACCATAAAATCCGAATACCCGAAATTTTTTGATGAAAATTACTCACAAGAAATAATATATAGAACTGTTTAAATATCTTCAGGATAGAAAAAGAAATTGTCCAGGCACGAAGAAACTGTATATTTGTTGCTAAACTGTACATCATCTTTATGATACGGTATTTCGTATTTCTCAACTACATAAGCTCCGAAAACTAAAATGTGATAACCCTTTGATAACCTCTCGATTTTCAAAAGGATTATATATGTAAATATTGAGGATTTATCTCTTAAAATTACTTGATTTTAGTGATAATTTACCATAAATATCATAATGTAGAAAAAACCAGGTCTTAAGAAAGCTCGTAAAGCATCACAATTTAGTAAACGTTAATTCGAAAGAATTACTATACTTACAAAGAGCACCTTTCGGGGTGTTCTTTTTTGTAATTTCTTACTAAATTGGTGCAATTGACACAGTTGTTGCGACTTTAGTCGCTTACAAATGTGGCTGCAACCTGACGAAGTCAGTTGCCTCAAAACGTTAATCAATCCGATTATATCAATGTTTCAAAGCACTCAAAAGTTTACCTTATTGTTTTAGAGACTTTAAAGCAAATTCACCAACTGCCATAGGAACTACATTAGAAGTATTGACATAAATTTGAGTTGTACCTGTATCGCTGTGTGTTAGTGCTTCAGAAATAGCTTCTAAGCTCATTCCTGCTTTTTTAGCAAGTGTCGCTCCTGTATGTCGTAATTTATGCGGTGTAGCGTGTGCTAGTTCTTTATGTCGCTTTCTAATACTTTTCATTTTATTGTTCAGATAGTCAGCATGTAAAGGCTTGTTGATGTTTCCTTTTGTGTCGATATATGTAAAAACAAATTGTTCTGGATTACTGATGATGCCAAACTTTGCTAGTCCATATTTTTGTTGCTCTTTCCAAGAGGTAGGGAGTTGAAGTAATACTCAATGAAAATCAAAAAGCAAACTAGGAATCTAGCCGCAAGCTGTACTTGAGTACGGTAAGGCGACGCTGACGTGGTTTGAATTTGATTTTCGAAGAGTATAGGTCATTAGAAATAGAGAAAAATAGGATAGCAAAAGCTCTATTTCAGGAGAAAATGAAGCAAATATTTCCATAATAAAACGCATACTATCAAGTTTTTTCATACCTGATAGTATGCGTTTTTAGGATTTTAAATCCTGATTGCTTGGTCTCTTTTTCATTATAGTTCCGTTTGATTTATAGTTTCATTAATTATATGGAGATTCACCATTTTGAGTAATAATAGTACTTCCAGAAGTTATAGATTCCATTTTATCCTATTAGATGGTGTGTTCTAAATTCCTTATATCTTGTTAGGATTTGGGGAGAATCATTGATAACAGACTGTTGCAAATCTAGTTAGCTGCATGATTTATATTTATCTACTTTTCTAGTAACCAATCTATAATGTTTTTCTTCTCAATACCATTGTAATTTGCTGTTGGCTGAATCGTATCCATTGTTAATAGATATTTTGGGAATTGATCTTTAATGGCTTCTAGTGGTCTAAGTTCTCTTTCTAGTGTTTCTGGAGCAAGTGTTGTTTCACTGACTTGATAATAAGCGTAGTGACCAAGATCAGTTACAACAACAAAATCAACCTCATATTTATCTAAATTACCAACATATACTTGTGAATATCTACGTCTCAATTCCAAATATACAATATTTTCCAAGATATGCCCAATGTTTTCTTTGTGGTCTGGTAATAAGAGATGTCGTAAACCTAAATCAACGGGATAATATTTTTCTAAGCGTTGCAATAATGCTCGACCTTTTACATCAAAACGTGGAACGGAATAAAAAAGTAAACTATCTGTCAAAGTTGTCAAATAATTTTCTAAAGTATTATGGGATATTGAAACGTTTTGGCTTACTAGGGTATTGCGCATCTTATTTGTTGATATTAAGCTACCTGTACTACTGAGAAGGGTTCGGACAATGCGCTCAATAATAGTAGGATTTGGATTTCCCAATCTAGTGACAATATCGTTTAACAGTATGGAGTTATATATTCCTCTGAGATAGTCAATTTTTTCAGCGTAAGATGATGTTTGCAATAAGTAAGGGAAAGCACTAAAGAGATAATTGTTAAAAATTTCTGTTGTATTCAGATTCTCTGTGAGAGATTGATCTGATAGATATTCTTCAAATGACAAAGGAAGAACCTCTATCTCAACATACCGACCAGTCAAGTTTGTAGCTAATTGGCTACTCATAAAGTAGGCATTTGATCCAGTCAAATAGAGGTCAACATTTGGCAAGATGAATAGACTATCTGCTACTAGTTCAAATTTTTCAACATGTTGAATTTCATCTAAAAAGATATAGTATGTTTTCTCTCCAACTAACTGCCCTTTTATATAAGTGAATAGTGTTTGAAAATGTCGCAGGTCATAATAACTTAGATCCTCAAAATTGATGGATATAATCTGATCCTCGTCTACCCCAGTTGCTAGTAACTCCTCTTTATAGAGTTGAAAAAGCACAGATTTACCAGCTCGTCTAACTCCGCTCACAACTTTGATGATTTGGCGGTCACGATGTCTTCTTAGAAAGTCTAAATAATGTGGTCTTTTAATATAGTTCATAATAGATACCTCAAAGATAGTATAATACAAACAGTAATTATTTTCAAATATTTAGAAATAAATTAGAATTTATTTTGTTATTTTTAAATATCTAGAAATAATATCTTCAGAATAGAAAATGACGATAATAAAATCATTTGAACTGACATGAAGTAGCTGTGCGTTTGTTGTTAAACTATTACATCAACTTTGTGATACAGTAGTTCGTATTTTTCGCCTACTTTTTATGATTATGATAAGTGAACCACCAACAGCCATTGGATATAAATTAGAAATGATTATGTTCTCATTTCGGGGAAATGCCCCTGGAGGTTAGTTCTATCAGCCAAATCAAGATTATAATTATCCTTAATAAAACTCTAAGGCTTTTATTCCATCCTTTGGCAATTTGGGCTTCTAGCCTCGGTGCAAACCACCCGTTAGATGGGTGTTATGATTTAAAAATGTCCTAAATTTTTTTGATTGACTAAAATTATTTTATAAAATAGTTTGTTAGACAGTTTTATCTTGAATACTAATAATCAAATGAAAGAAAAAGATAACAGATACATAAATTCCTTATGTCGGGAAACTTCTCACTAATTTGCTACTTATCCCAACTTTTCAATACATCTCCCGAAATGCTTATAACATCTTGTGTTAAGCGTTTTCGTGTTTTATAATTCTATCATAACTTAAAAAAAGGAGAAGCTATATGTCAGTAGTATTAGCGAGAATTGATCAACGCATGATTCATGGTATTGTGGTAACACAATGGGCGGGGGCTACAAAGGCCAAAAGGTTGATGGTAGTAGATAATGAAGTAAGTAAGGACGAAGTCCAAAAGGCTGCTATGAGGATGAGTAAACCTGCAGGAACTGGAATGTCAATTATTGATACAGATACTGCGATTACAAATTTTGCAGATGGCAAGTATGATAATCATAATGTTTTACTAATTGTTCGAGAACCTGAAACATTGGTGGCATTAGTTGAAGGTGGAGTAAAGATACCAAAGGTCAACGTTGGAATAATGTTTGATGGTGAAGGAAAAAAAACAGTTAAGAAGATGGTCTCTGTCAATGAAAAAGAAGTTGCTGATTTGAAAAGATTAAAAACACTTGGTGTTGATGTAACATTCCATTTTGTTCCTTCTGATCCAGAGGAAAATTTAGAAAAGTATATTAAATAGGAGATGATACTATGGAAGTGATTCAAGGTTTACTTATTATTTTATTGTCGTTTTGGGTAGTACTAGATCAACAAGGATTGGTACTAAGTACTTGGTTTCCTATAATGGTTTCATTATTTGTTGGAATTATTATGGGAGATATGAAAACAGCAATGATTATTGGTGGAACATTCCAATTGATGGCATTAGGTGTTGCAAATATTGGTGGTTCATCCGTACCAAACTGGGGTCTTGCAGCATTAGTAGGTGGTTTTATTGCGATTAAAACAACAAGTAATGTAGAGTCTGCAAAAGCTGTAGCTTTAGCAGTGGGAGTTCCTGTTGGAATGCTTGGTATTCAGTTGGATGTTTTAGCAAAAATACTTAATACATATGTAACCCACGCAGCTCAGAAGGCAGCTAATGAGAAAAAGTTTGCTAAGATGAATCGAATTTTTTGGATTGGACCGGTTATTTTTGGTTTATCAACCGCAATTCCGACAGCTCTTTGTGTCATTTTTGGAGATAAAATTGTAAATGTAATTTTGAATAGTGTACCAGAATGGTTCACTAATGGTTTATCTATTGCAGGTAGTATCCTACCTGTTGTCGGAATCGCGATTCTATTACAAGTTATGCCTACTAAAAAATATTTAAGCATGCTTATTGTTGGCTTTATCTTTGCAGCATATTTGAATTTACCAATTTTAGGAATTTCTCTTGCTGGTTTTGCCATTGCATATTACTATTTTACTATGAATAAAAATGTATCAACTGTTGTCTCTTCAACAGTTGCCGGAGCTGAAGAATTTGGAGATGACTTTGATGAATGATGTACAACAAAAAATAACAAAAAAAGATATTCGTAATGCCGCGTTCAGATATATGTTTATGGCATGTAACACTTTTAATTATGAGAATCAACAGGGACCAGCAGTTGTTTATGGATTAAATAAAGTTTTAAGAAAAATCTATCCAAATGATGATGAATATGTTGCATCATTGAATAATCATTTTAAGTATTTTAATACTACTACTTGGATGGCTAATATCTTATTAGGTGCAAGTATAGCAATGGAAGAAAAAGATGGTGTTGAATCTTTAGATACGGTACAAAATTTTAAAACTGGTATGATGGGACCACTTGCTGGTGTAGGTGATACCTTAATTTGGGTATTATATCCAACAATCATGGGCTCAATTGCAGCATATATGGGATTAGAAGGGAATCCAATTGGTGCAATAATTTGGTTAGTTTTGAATGTTTTCTTCCTATTTTTCCGATTTAAATTATTTGATATCGGATATGATTCTGGTTTGAAGTTGATAACCGGATTAGGTGAAAAATTAAATATTTTTACTGAATCTGCTTCAATCATGGGTTTAACGGTTGTTGGAGCTTTAATCCCATCTGTAGTTAAAATGAAGATTTCGACAGTATTTACTACAGGAGATGTTAAACTAGTAATTCAAGACGATATTCTTGATAAAATCATGCCAGCGCTATTACCTGCAGTGATGACTTATTTAGTTTACAAATTGTTAGCGAATAAGAAGTTATCCGTAATTCAAATTATTTTTGGAATTATTATTCTATCTTTAATTCTGTCTTACTTTGGCATTTTATCAGTTAATTAAAAGGAGAAAATATGACAAAAGTTATTATTGCAAGTCATCATCATCTTGCAACTGGGATGAAGGATACTATAGAGTACTTAATCCCATCTATTGGAAAAATTGATGTAATTGCAGCCTATATTAATAATGAGCCAATTGAAGACGAAATTTCAAAACTTTTAGAAAGTTATCCCGTTGACGAAAAAGTTCTGATTTTTACAGATTTGCTTGGTGGATCGGTGAACCAAACTTTTATTAGGTATATGAGCAAAAGAAATTTGCTTCTTGTAACAGGGATGAATTTACCAATTATTATGACGCTTTTGTTATCTATTGAAAGCGAAGATTTATCTGAAGATTTAATTAGAAAGTCTATTGATGAAGCAAAGAATCAATTACTTTTTGTGAATGATATATATAATCAAGTGACTGATGAGGATGATGAGTGATGGCAGATGCTTGGTGGAAAAATAGTGTTGTTTATCAAATTTATCCTCAAAGTTTTAAGGATTCAAATGGAGATGGTGTAGGAGACCTGAATGGAATAAAAGAAAAATTACCCTATCTCCATAAGTTAGGAATTGATGTTATTTGGCTTAATCCTATCTATGAATCACCATTGGTGGATAATGGATACGATATCAGTGATTATGAAAGAATCCTATCAATTTATGGGACAATGGAAGATTTTCAAGAATTATTAGCAGAAGCTCATAAATTAGAAATAAAGATTATTCTTGACTTGGTTGTGAATCATACCAGTGATAAGCATTCATGGTTTATTGAATCTAGAAAAAATAAAAATAATCCATATTCTGATTACTATATTTGGAAAGATCCTAAGCCAGATGGTAGCGAACCTAATAATTGGGGTTCCACTTTTGGTGGATCTGCATGGGAGTATGTTCCAGAACGAAATCAATATTATTTACATTGTTTTGCCAAGGAACAACCAGATTTAAATTGGGAAAATCCAACGGTACGTCAAGAAATTCAAAAAATGATGACCAAATGGTTTGATTTAGGAATTGATGGTTTTAGGATGGATGTCATTACATTGATAAGTAAAAGGCAGGACTATCCTGACGCACCGGGTGGAGTTCCATACACTAAATCTTATTATGTAGGAGCTTCAAATGGCCCACGAGTTCATGAGTTTTTACATGAACTAAATCAGGAAGTTCTAAGCCGATATAATGTAATGACAGTTGGTGAAGCTCCAAATACAAACAGTGATCAAGCTTTACAGTATACCCTGCCCGAAAATGAAGAATTGAATATGGTGTTTCATTTTGATCACATGCACTTGGATTATGGTAGATATGGTAAGTTTTCAGATATACGCTTTAAAGTAAGTGATTTAAAATCAGTTTTAACAGAGTGGCAATTGAAGTTAGAAAAAGGGTGGAATTCACTATACTGGAGTAATCACGATCAACCAAGAGCTGTCACTCGATTTGGTGATGATGGTGAATTTAGGGTACAGTCAGCAAAGATGTTAGCTACCTTATTGCATATGATGAAGGGAACTCCGTATGTTTTTCAAGGTGAAGAGTTGGGGATGAAGAATGTTCATTTTGATTCTGTAGAGAATTACAAAGATATCGAGACTAAATATTTTTATGAACTTATGAAGGAAAATGGTGAATCTTCATCTTATATAAATAATTCAATTTATTTAAAATCTAGAGATAATGCGAGAACACCGTTCCCATGGAATGGAAATAAAGAAGAAGGATATGGTTTTTCAAGTGGAAACCCTTGGATACAGTATTCTCCAGACAATTCTTCTATAAATGCAGAAGCCTGTCTTGAAGATTCAAACTCAATTTTTTATTATTATCAAAAATTAATCAGCTTGAGGCGCGATTACCCAATTATAATTCATGGGAAGTATGAATTGATAAACGAAGAAGATAGTGATGTTTTTAGTTATGTACGGGAATATAATAAACAAATTTTATTAATTGTGTGTTCATTCTCTAAAAAACCTACTACCTCGCAAGTGCCATCGAAACTGATTGGTCGTCAAGTAAAACATTTAATTGGAAATTATGAATCAGAACTTAAACAACTTCCAAAATTTTTTGAATTGAAACCTTTTGAAGCTCAAGTTTTCTTAATAGAACAATAAGGTTGCTTTTGTAAAACGATGAATAGAATCTATTTGACAGTTGTAGTGAGAGTTAATAGTATTAAGATTAGATACTAGATTAAACCCTAATTTTAATAGGGAATTTATAGAATCTATTCACGAGGAACGTATGATATCAAATTTTTCTAAACTTGATATTGTGCGTTTTTTTGATTTGTCTCTTCTATTAATCTATTTATTGAAGACTAATTCAATCAATCATGAGTTCTGTTGTACATAATCTAAAGTGAGAATGTTTTATCTTTAATTCCATGTTTGTTTATGATAGAATTAAATTGTTTTATAGGATTTTCAAATGGATATGCACTTTTAATAACAACACCGATTTTGAAAATAATGATGTAAATAAAAAGGATGAAAAAATGAATTTTGAACAGTATGTTGAAGTTAACTATGATAGTTTAACAATGAGTGAAAAAGAGATGTTGCAGTTCATTGTTCAACATAAAGAATTAATTGTATCCAAAACGATAGTAGAAGTAGGAGAACTTTTATTAACTTCAAAAAGCACTGTTTTGAGATTAGCGAAGAAGATTGGTTTTAGAGGTTTTACAGATATGAGATATTCGATTCAAGATTCAATCTCTAAAACAAAATCAGTGGATAAAATAGACTTGTTATCTCAATTACAAATGGATATACAGAAAACATTTCGATTTGCTACAGAATTAGATTTTTTGCCTATTTTAAAAAAAATTTATGAAGCTTCCCAAGTAATATTGTATGCCACTGGTTTCACTCAAAACAATTTTACGAAAGAGTTGTCAAATGAATTATTCTTAAGTCATCGTCCAAATTATCTTGTTTCAGGGGAAACGAATTTTTCCATGCTAGCTGATAATTTGAATAAAGATGATTTAGTGATAATTACATCATTGAGTGGAAATACTAAAGGGATACAAACAACTATAAATAAATTAAATGCAAAGGGAGTTACTATTATTGGTGTAACGGAGTTTAGCGATAATTTTCTAAAGAATAATTCAACGTATCAATTGTTTTATGAAATTAGTAGAATAGACGAAAATCCAGACCTTGATAGTCGCTCTATGTCTTGCTTATATATTGTATTAATGATTTTGGCAAGAAAATATAGAGAATTTGTAAATAAGTTAGTTGATTAAAGTTGATTATTCCTGATGTTTTTTATAGCTTAAAATAAAATTATGATTAACCTAAAAAATTTTAAAACGTTTTTAAAATGACTAAAATGATTACAGTACATTAGTTAAAAATGAAAAAGAAATTACAGAGAAACATGGTATAATGTAACTAAAGGAGGTAGTATATGTCCTTAGATATAGATAAAGAAAAGATGACAATCATGGGAGTCGCTTTTGAAAATCGGTCCGTTTTTAAGAGTGTTTGGTATGCTTTAAGTACAAATATGATTGAAGGATGGCGACCTACGGTTAGTGATGTTGAAAAATTACGAGATGAAGCTCTTGCTCTGGGGATGGCTTAATGAAGCGTAAATGTTATGATTCTTATGACTATATTGATCCGAATAATTTACATACCTATCCAGATTCTTCAGTTCTAAGAAATAAGCAGGAAGAACGAGATGAGCAAAAAGCACGCGATCTTGAATATCGTATGGTTGCTAGTAAGAGTTTGAAATTATTTATCAATCCTATCCCAGTTTATAGTGTAGAAGATATATTGAAAATTCATCAATTTTTGTTTGAAGATATGTATCATTGGGCAGGTGAATTTAGAAAAGTCAATATTTCAAAAAGTGGTAATGCTTTTATGTCGATTCAGTCTTTCGATACAGCACTTACTTACCTTAATAATTTGATAGATAGATTTCATGACAATGCCAATAGTAGAAAAGAAGTCGTTCACTTATTGGTCGAAATTTTAGATAATCTCAATTATTTTCATCCATTCCGTGAAGGAAACGGTAGAACGCAGAGGGAGGTTATTCGTTCTTTAGCTTTGATGAAAGGTTTTGAATGTGAAATATCAATTGGTGATGATGATGAGATTTATCATTTATATATGGATGGTACAGTTTATGGAGACAAAACTAAATTAACGAAGTTATTTGAAAAAATTCTTTTCAAGTTATGAGTTGCTACATTCGACTACCCTGGATAAGAATGCTCTATTGTACTAGAATATTTTATGTAATCTGCACCTTAAAAGT
The DNA here is from genome assembly GCF_000148545.1 of Streptococcus mitis SK597. Lineage (GTDB taxonomy): Bacteria > Bacillota > Bacilli > Lactobacillales > Streptococcaceae > Streptococcus > Streptococcus mitis_C. The sequence continues at coordinate 24,963 of NZ_AEDV01000011.1, forward strand.
TAGATTTTTTCTATTTAACTTTTAGGGTGCAGTTCATTTTGCTATGGTATGATAGTAAATCTTATAAGGTGTTATAGCAAGTATTCAAATAAAAAGCGTATACTATCAGGAGTGAAAAGCTTGATAGCATGCGTTTTATCCTAGAAATATTTACTGGCTGTTTTTCTCAAACTGACTTTTTAAGAAGTTACCTTATCAGCAATTTCAAATAAGTTTATGGTGCTATCTTTGGAAAAACTGTAGAATTTCAAAAATTACTACAGACCTTGAATTTTACTTATCATTTCAATGATTTAGATTGCTTACATTTTGTTTTGATAAGTTTTACGGTAATCTCCAGGAGAAAGTCCAGTCCTTTGTTTAAAAATTTTAGTAAAGTAAGAATAATTATCATACCCTACTTGACAAGATACTTGTGATATCGAGATATTTGTTTGAGATAGGAGAGATTTAGCAGCATTAATGCGCTTATCCGTTATATATTTAACAAGAGTTTCTCCAGTTTCTTTTTTAAAAATTCTAGCTAAATGATCTGCACTGAGATAAACCATATCTGCTAATATAGAACGATTTATATCCTCATAGTAGTGATGATCTATGTATTCGACAATACGTTGAATACTATTTTTTTGGTTTTCAATGTTTGTTGCAAATTTCTTAGCATGTGACCAGTAATAATCAAAGTAATCCTGAAAAGATTCAATTGAATGAAAGCGTCGTTGGAATAAGAAATCATGAGTGCTGTTTTGGAATAATTTATGTGCCGAGATTCCATTTTGATCTAGATATATTCCTATTTGTTGAGTCCAATCTAGTAAAATTTGTTGTAGTGTGAAAGTAGGAATTTGAGAATTATAAGCAAGTGAATTAATTTTTTCTCTTAATTCGTATTCACTTAAGGTATCTAAAAAAGTAATTGAAAGAGTTTCTGTTTTAAAGGAAGTTGGAAAACTATGTGGAACACATGTAATAGTATTCCAATAAGAAACATATTGTTCATTATAAGTGTAGAGTTCTTTGGTATGAAATAAAATATCGGATATTTTATGGCAACTCTTATATATAATGTTTGAGTATTTACTAAAGTTATTAGAAATTTGAGAATGAATCTCATATGCCAATTTGTCACTACGTTTGGATGAGTCTACTCTAAAGAGACAAACATATTGATCAACCTGGCTTTCCATCTTGAATAGACTTATCAGCTTATAAGAAGGTTGTGAAATTCTTTGAAGTTCTCTTTTTAGTTGAGAAGTCCATGATGGGGTTTCTGCAGAATAATCTTCTTCATTAAGATTGATTGTTAAAACTGCAAGGAAAAAATATTGGTGTTTTTTAAGAATAAAATCTTGTTTGATTGCTATGTTTTCTAGTTCATCAATGCGAGAAATTTGAGGTTTTCTAAGGAAATCATACCAGAAATTATCTTCTATTTGTAAAAGTGCATCATTTTTTCCGTTTAAGTTATGATTCTCAATTTTACTAATGGCTTTTTGAATAATAAATTCTAATTTTTCGAAGTTAATGGGTTTTAGATAGTATTCGAAGCTTTGTAATTCAATTGCTTTTTGAGCATAGTTGAAGTCGGCGTAATTGGTTAAAAAAATTGTTTTTATATCATATTTTTCATTTCTAATCCACGATAAGAGTTCGAGGCCACTACCTTGAGGCATTTCGATATCGCTTATCATGAGATCAATAGGATGCTCTCTAATAATATTTTGAGCTTGAGTGAGGCTATAGGCAACATAAACAATGTCAATGTGTAGTTTATCCCAATTTATTTTCTCTCGTAAAGCCTCAATGATAAAGCGATCGTCATCAACTAATAAGATATTCATTATAACCTCCGTCTATAATCTTGTATGGAATAAGTAAAAGAATTTTAGCACCACCTTCTTCATTATTTTCAAATGCAATACTATAGTCATTAGGATAGAGAAGATTTAAACGTTCGATGGTGTTTGTGATCCCAATATGATGTCCATCTTCTGTTATTAGAGACTGTTTCTGATTTAGTTTTGATAAAATTTCTTCAGAGAAACCTGGACCATTATCCTCGATACAAATCTGAATATAATCTGAGTTCTCAGTTTTTACTTTTTTTATTGATAGTAAAATTGTAAATAAATCCTGAAATGAAAAACCGTGTTTGATTGTGTTTTCAATAAACGTTTGTAACAGTAACGATGGAACAAGAGTATTTTGTAAATCAGAATTGTAGTCTAGTGAAAAGTAGATGCTATTTCCATATCGAATTCGTTGTATTTCTAAATAATCTTTAATATGCTGAACTTCATCTTTAAGTTCTGAAAAATCTTGATTAGCCATAAATAAATGACGGAGATAATTTGAAGTTAGGATAGTTAACTCTTCAATTTCCTTATAGTTTTTTGTTTGAAGCATACTATGAATCATTGATAACATATTTAAGTAGAAATGCGGACGAATTTGGTTCTTAAGATAATTAAGTTCAATCTTCTTAAGTTCTAGTTGTGAATGGTATTCCCTTATTTTTAATTCTTGCATGTCAAATATTACTTTATTAAGTTTATCATTTGCCTTATCAATTTCTAGTATACCTTCAGATATAAAAAATTCAGAAGGGGTGATGGAGTCCCCGAGTTGAGAGAGTCGTTCAGTGAGTCTTGTTATTGGTTTAATCATCCATTGACGAATATATAGGATAATGATGATTGATAAAATGGTGATAATGATAGGAACAGCTGATAAAAATACTTCTAAAAGAGTGATATTTCTAAAGACTTCGGCATAATCGACTAAAACATAAATATCGAAAGGTAAATGCGTTTTTTCATTTTGAGCATGGATTAGGTAATTAGAGGACGGTATATTGTTAGGCTCTTTTAGGGAGAGTTTACCATTATTACCAATATTAAGTTTATTGAGAGGTTTTAGGATATCTTCTGAAGATATGACGGCATAAATGATTTTTCCTTCGTAATGAACAGATTTAACTAAGTATTCGCTGTTTTTAGTAGTTACATTTTTCCATTTACGGTCACTTATATCACTACGCAATGATTTTAGATTTGATTTTAACAGTAGATAATCTTCATATGGAATATAAAGATTGGAGACATTTATAAAATAATCAGTACTATCGGTTTCTAATAAGAATGTCATATGAGTTTCATTTTGATATTCAAACTCTGCAAAGCTAGTTTGAACTTTTTTGAGATCTTCTTGATAGTCAAGAAACGTTTGTACATGATTTAATTTCTCTAAAGATTCATTATGCGTTATTGTTGAGTACATAAAGCGTTCTACAGAATGCAATTTCTCATTAACAGAGTCAGCATAAATTTCAATTGAACTACGTAGGTGTACTATATTTTGGTTTTTAATAAAATTTCTGGTTATGTCACTCATAGCAATATTGATTAAAATATTTATCAATAGTAGTACAAGTAGGAGTTTAAAGAAAAAATGAATAGAATGTTTTTTTGATAAGTCGTGATTTAATTTCATATACTAGTCTCCTATTAAAATTATAGCACTTTGAAAATATGATATCATGTAACAAAACAGATATGTTTTATTAAGATGTCGGAAAAGTAATAGTTCTTAAAATTAAAAAACTGAAAAATTGATAAACCTAGTCCAAAAAGTTCTATTAAGGGAATTCTATATGGTGTAAAATAATCGTAGAAAATCAGATGGGAGGAAAAACATGAAAGTAGCATCTCAACTTCATAAAATAAAATTAAAGCATAGTATTCCGTTATATATATTACTTTTTCCTTCAATATTGCTATTAATTTTATTTTCCTATATTCCCATGTTGGGACTAATTATTGCATTTAAAGACTATTCACCAGCCAATGGTATCTTTGCTAGTCAGTGGGTAGGATTTAAGTACTTTACTCAATTTTTCTCATCATTCCAATTCGGGACAACTATGTTCAATACATTAAAAATTTCACTTTATAGTATTGTAGTAGGATTCCCCTTACCTATTATACTAGCTATCATTAGTAATCAGTTAAGAGTTGGGAAATTTAGAAAAATATTTCAAGTGACAACTTACTTACCTCATTTTATCTCTACAATGGTTATGTGTGGGATGATCATCTTATTTTTATCTCCTACTAGTGGTTTGTTAGCGAATGTATTTAAGTCTGTTGGAATCACTATTCCAGATTTTTTATCAAAACCTAGTCATTTTGCAGGTGTTTATGTTTGGAGTGATGTATGGCAGCATATTGGTTGGGATAGTATTATTTATCTAGCAGCGCTTTCTGCAATTGATCCTACATATTATGAGGCTGCAACTATGGATGGTGCCTCTAGGTTACAAAAAATTCGGCATATAGAATTGCCATTGCTTTTGCCAACTGCTATGATTTTACTAATATTAAGAGCAGGTAGTTTATTAAGTGTAGGTTTTGAGAAAGTGTTACTACTGCAGAATCCACTTAATTTAGCAGGAAGTGAGATAATTTCGACCTATGTTTATAAAGTTGGTATGGTGAACTTTCAGTATAGTTATTCGACAGCTATAGGGTTATTTAACACGGTAGTTAATCTAATAATTTTGTTATCTGTTAACTGGTTCTCAAAAAGATATACTAGAACGGGTCTTTTTTAAAGGAAGGAGTGCTCAAGGTGAAATGGTTTCATAAATCAAGAAAAACAAACTCTGAATTATTATTTGATATAGTTACCTATGGTTTAGCAATTTTCCTTATCCTGTTAATTGTTTATCCGTTATGGTTTGTAGTGATTGCATCTTTTAGTAATCCTTCAGATGTTGCAAACGGGAAGGTATGGTTTATTCCAAGAGAATGGAAATTAGATGGATATTTACGTCTTATTCAACAACCTTTATTTTTGCGTAGCTATCTAAATACAATTTTATATACTGTTGTTGGTACCTTGGTTGCTTTAGTAGTCAATATTCCAGCTGGTTATGCTTTATCTAGAAAAGAATTAGTTGGTAGAAAGTGGATGAGTATTCTATACATAATCCCTATGTTCGTATCAGGTGGCTTGATTCCTACCTACTTAACAGTAAAGAATGTAGGCTTGATTGATACATTTTGGGTAATGGTAATACCTTTTGCAGTTTCATCATACAATATTATTGTTGCTAGAACTTTCTTTAATAATAGTATTCCAGACGGGATGTGGGAGGCTGCGCAAATTGATGGATGTGGTACAATTCGTTATTTTATTAAAATAGTTGTTCCGTTATCAAAAGCTATTATAGCAGTTATTGGACTTTGGACTGCAGTTGGTATTTGGAATTCGTGGTTTAATGCTTTAATTTATTTAACGAATGAAAATTTACAGCCATTGCAATTAATTTTACGACGTTTACTAATTAGTAATCAAATGTTACAATCGCAAGCAACAGGAGAAGTTGCATCAGATCTTCGTATCAAAGCTGATATGATGAAATATGCAGCAATTGTTATTTCAACTGCTCCGATTATGTTGTTGTATCCCTTTGTTCAAAAATATTTTAATCAAGGCGTAATGATTGGCGCCTTGAAAGAATAGGAGAAAATCATGAAAAATAAATCATTTACATATTTGTTCTTAGGAACAGTTACACTTGCTGGCTTAACAGCCTGTGCAAATTCCAATAATGCGAATAAGGACGATAAGTCTGGAGAAGATTCTTATAAAATCACAACTGTTCGTTGGTCTGACTGGGGAGAAGATTATCATAAAGGTTTTCTAACAGATTCTGCCAAGGAAGCAGGTATTGATGTTAAATGGGATACACTTGTAGCCGCAGATTGGGCAGATAAGAAATCTGTTTTGGTTGCTAGCGGAGATTTACCAGATGCATTTTTGGGTTCAAATGCATTTACAGATTCAGAAATTGCTCAGAACCAATCTTTGTTTATTCCATTGGAAGATTTAATCAAGGAAAACATGCCTAATTTAACTAAGGCTATGGAGAAAGAACCTAAGATTAAAGCTATGATTACTTCACCAGATGGTCATATCTACAGTCTACCTAAAAAATTACCGATGCGTCCTACAGTAGCTAATCAGCTATTTATTAATAAAAAGTGGCTGGATAATTTAGGATTAAAGGTTCCAGAAACTTATGATGATTTAGTAAAAGTACTACAAGAATTTAAGGATAAAGATGCGAACGGAAATGGAGACGCTTCTGATGAAATTCCATTCGGAGCAGGAAACTTTGATCCAACATTCTCATATATTCTTCCGTTCAATAATCGTTTAGGGGCAGATAATACATATGAAATGTCTGTAAAAGATGGGAAACCAGTCTACCTTCGTACAGAGGAAAGTTATAAACAAGGGATTGCAGCAATGCACGAATCTTATAAAAAAGGTTTGATTGATCCGGAAATCTTTACAGAAGATACCTCTATGAGTGTAGCAAAACGTATGGATAAGGGAGTATCTAGAGTAGGTGTTTCTAGTGGTTGGACAGCAGATGCAACGTTTGGCTTACATTCAAGCGAGTATATTGCTCTACCTGCTTTAAAAGGTATGGATGGAAAACAATATGTCTTTTCTGATCCAGATCATTACAACTATGGTCGAAATGAAATTTTGATTACAAATAAGAGCAAAAACCCTGCTAAATTATTGAAATGGTTGGATAAATTATATACAGATGAAGCAAGTATTCAGAATTTCTATGGATCATTTGGAATAGCTACTGAAAAGAATGGTGATAAGTTTAAAGTGTTACCTCCTAAAGATGGTAAATCAGCTGATGAATGGGCATGGATTAATTCACTTCGAGATTTTGGTCCTAAATACGTAAGCGATGATATCAATAGTCGCGTAGAAATCGATCAAACACAAGGTGATGGATTGAAATTGAAGATGGACCAAGATTTGAAACAATTTGCGTTGCCAGCTTACCCTAATGTGATTTATTCACAAGAAGAGCTTAACAAATTATCATCAATCTATGTGAGCATTGAATCCTATGTCAAACAACAAGCATCTAAATGGGTAGTTGAAGGTGGCATAGAAAAAGAATGGGACTCATACAAAGAAACTCTTAAGAATATGGGATTGGACGAATTTATGAAGATTCAACAGGAAGCATATAATCGTTACCAAAAAGAAGTCAAAGAGTAATACTTTATATGAACTCTTGGTTGTATAAACAAGGGACTAGCTAATTACAGGAAGCGAGACTGATAACATCAAATTATCTCGCTTCCTTTATTCTAATTTTTAAAGAAATTTGGAAATGTTTTTGTGCAACTGACATTCTAAAATATAGAGTTAAGACGATTGATTTTATGGAGAATATATTATGCAAAAATTATTTTCATTAGATGGAAAAGTGGTTAGAATTTTAACTTTTTTGACAGATTTAATTATTTTAAATACTCTATTTATTGTTAGTTGTATTCCAATAGTTACAATTGGGGCATCACTAACTTCTCTTACGACAATGTGGTATCGTATTTTAAAAGGTAAAGATACCGATATTGCTTATCATTATTTTCGGATCTTTAGACAAAATTTTAAACAATCAACTTTTATTTGGTTGTTTATCCTCCTAATAGAATTACTTTTATATGTGAACTATTGTCTTTGGGGCTATTCAAGTTTACTTTCAGAGTATAGTTTATTGTTAGTGTTGCCCTTTTTATTTGTTATAATACTTTTGATGAGTGTTATTTTTCCCTATATTGGTCTATTTAAAGATAATCTAAAAAATAGTATTGTAAATAGCGTATTAATTTGTATGTTAAATCCAATACAAGCTATCATGTTGGTTTTATTTAATATGTCTGTACTGTATATGAGTTTTAGTAGTCCAGAACGAGTTTTAACAGCTATTTACGTATTTACATTTGGGGGATTTGCTTTTTGCGGATTGATGAATGTAACGATAACAAATAAAATGTTTGATAAGGTAAAGAAATTTACTAAAAGGAGGGAAACAAATTGAAAATTTTTAAGGGAGAGTTTTATCGAATCTCTGTATTAACAGACAAGTTAGTAAGGTTAGAATACTCTCAAACTGGAAGTTTTGAGGATAGAATGACACAACTTATCTATAATAGAGATTTTGGCCAAGTTTCGTTAGATTATATCGAGACATCAAACGTACTAGATATTATGACGGACTATTTTCATTTGCACTTTAATAAAGGAGAATTTAACGCCGAAAATTTATTTATAGAATTAAAAGGAAATTTTGCCGTATATGGTAGTCGCTGGTATTTTGGTGAATCTATTGAAACATTAAAAGGAACAGCTCGGACTCTGGATAAGGCAGATGGAGCAATCTCGTTAGAAGATGGAATTATTAGCCGAAATGGTATATCCTTATTGGATGATTCTCAAGGATTTATTTGGGATGAACAGTCTGGTTATATTGAGAGAGAAAATCAAATTGATCTCTATTTCTTTGCCTATGGGCATGATTATAGAGGAGCAATCAGAGACTTTTACCATTTGACTGGTTCAACACCCTTGTTGCCAAGATACGCTTTAGGTAATTGGTGGAGTAGGTATTGGCCTTATACGTCGGATGAATATTTGGATTTAATAGACAGATTTGAAACAGAGAAAATTCCATTATCTATCGGTGTGTTAGATATGGATTGGCATATAACTGACATTCCAGCTCGTTTTGGAAGTGGCTGGACAGGATATAGTTGGAATAGAAACTTAATACCTAATCCAGAACAGTTATTGCAACAACTTCATGATAGAAAGTTGAAACTCTCCTTAAATGTCCATCCTGCTGATGGTATACGGGCTTATGAAGAAGCTTATCCTCAAGTCGCAAAACGATTGGGGTTAAATGTAGAACTAGAAGAACCTGCTATTTTTGATTTTTTTAATCCCTCTTTTAGAGAATCCTACTTTAAAGATGTTCATTATGAGCTAGAAAAGCAGGGAGTAGATTTTTGGTGGATTGACTGGCAACAAGGGACTCAAGGCATGTTGGATCCACTGTGGCTTTTAAACCATTATCACTATCAGGATAGTTGTAAAAATGCAGAAGGTGGTTTGATTTTATCAAGATATGCAGGTCCTGGTAGTCATCGCTACCCTGTTGGTTTTTCAGGGGATACTATTATTAGTTGGAATTCCTTAAGATTTCAACCCTATTTTACAGCGACAGCATCTAATATCGGTTATAGTTGGTGGAGCCATGATATCGGTGGACACATGTTGGGTGATTATGACGAAGAGCTACAAACTAGATGGCTACAGTTTGGTGTTTTTAGTCCGATAACTCGATTACATAGTTCTAGAAGTCCCTTCAATAGTAAAGAACCTTGGTTTTTTTCAGAAATAACATCTAAGATTATGAAGAAATACCTTCGTTTGAGACATCAGATGATTCCCTATCTATATACCATGAATGTAAAGACACACGAGGAAGGTGCCCCATTAATCAGCCCAATGTATTATTTCTACCCAGAGAATGATGAGAGTTATAATGTTCCAAATCAATACTTTTTTGGAACAGAACTGATGGTGGCTCCCATTGTAGAAAAGATGGATTTGGCATTCCAATCTGCAAAAGTGGATGTATGGTTACCTGAAGGTGAATGGTATGACTTCTTTTCAGAGAAGAAATACACAGGTGGTGTGAAGTTAAGTGTTTATAGAGACATTTCGACTATACCTGTGTTTGCAAAAAGTGGTGCAATCATTCCCTTGGTTGGCTCTGAGATAGATATGGGTGTTGAGTTACCTGAAGTTGTAGATTGGTATGTATTCCCAGGCAAACAACATTCTTTTGAAATGATTGAAGATCAAAATGGTCAAAGATATAAAACAAGATTATCAATCGATTGGGAAATGGGGATGGTAGAGTTAACATTACAAGGAGATTCTAGTATCGTTCCAAGCAATAGAAAACATAGAATTCATTTTAAAGGAACGAATGTGTCTATAATTGAATTGCCAAATAAGAATGATACAGCTAGATTTGAATGTAAAGATAATAAAACAATATCTTTAAATGATGAAGTTTTTAGACTACTAAAGACGGCTTCTCTTCCATATGAATTAAAAGATAGATTGTTAAATCAATTCATCAATGCGAAAAATTCTCATGAGTTAATGAATATCTTGCATCATCAGGATAAGGAATTGAGAGGGCGTTTGTTGGAAATGATATTTACTAGCGAAAACTAATTAAGAAATTTCGTACACAATTTCTATTATTTAATTGCTAATTATTTATTTTTTAATGTGTAACAGTTTTACATCTCTATGCTTATTG
>NZ_AEDV01000010.1 GCF_000148545.1 Streptococcus mitis SK597
GTCAGGCACTAAAATGTCTGACAAGGATTCAAAGTTACTTGTAGAGTTTCGGGAAGTATTTGAAAATAAAAACACCACACTTTGTAGGTTTACAAGGTGTGGTTGTATTTTATCTCTTAGACCAAGTTCTCTTCATAAAGAGAAGTAGGATTGGGTAAATCTCCAAGCGGCCTGCAATCATTGCAAAGGAGAGGAGAATTTTTGAGATAGGACTAAAGATTGAGAAACTAGAAGTGGTTCCTAGAATAGGCCCGATATTATTGAAACAGCTAAAGACAGCGCTGGTCACAACCAGGAAATCATTGCTATCTAGGCTGACAATAAAGATAAGCGCTAGCAAAATCATAGAATAAATGACAAAGTACTTGAGAATCTTATGCTGGGTATCTTTGTCAATCACCGTTTTATTAACATGGAGGGTCAAAACACGATGGGGCGATAGGATTGACAAAATTTGGTTTTTGGCAATTTTTGAAAGGATGAGGCCTCGAATAACCTTGAGTCCACCTGCGGTTGAACCAGCAGAACCACCGATTCCCATGAGGAAGAGGAGGATAAACTGGGAGAAGAGGGGCCAATTGGTAATGTCTCCATATCCAAAACCAGTCGTCGTAATGATATTGGAAACCTGGAAGAAGGCCATTTCAAAGCTCTTGGAAAATCCTGGGTAGAGATAGAGGGTATTAAGGCTAATCAAGCCTGTAGAAAGCAGTACAATGATCAAGTAAGCACGAAGTTCTTCGTCACCAAAGAAGGCTTTGACACGACGGAGCATGAGATAGTAGTAGAGATTGAAATTTACCCCAAAAACCAAAACTCCGATACTAACTAGATAGGTAATCAGTGAGCTACCATAGTGGGCGATTCCATCGTTATAGACTGTAAAACCTCCTGTACCTGCTGTTCCCATGGCGATGACAAAACTATCAAATAGGGGCATACCAGCTAGATAATAGATGATGACAAAGAGGGAAAAGAGGGCTAGGTAAAGGAGATAGAGGATCTGGGCAGTATTTTTGAGTTTGGATACAACCTTGCCAAAAACAGGGCCAGGAACCTCAGCCTTCATCACTTCTAGGTGGCTATTCTTGGCATTATCCATAATAGCAAGTGCAAAAACAAGCACTCCCATCCCTCCAATCAAGTGGGTAAAACTTCGCCAGAAGAGGAGGGAACGACTGAGAACCGAAACGTCGTTCAGAATAGTTGCTCCGGTAGTTGTAAAGCCAGAACTGATCTCAAAAAAGGCATCTATAACACTGGGAATTTGTCTAGCAAAGACAAAGGGGAGACCACCAAAGAAGGACCAAAGGATCCAACAGAGTGCAACAATCAAGACTCCCTCCTTGGCATAAATCCGTTGATTTTTTGGCTTTTGTAAAATTCCTGAACCGCCTAGTAATACGAGAATCCCAATCGTTGTAAAGAGGGCTGTAAAGACTTGGCTCGATTCACGGTAATAGACAGCGACAGACACAGGAACCAAAAGAAGAACGGCTTCAATCAAAAGTAACTTTGAAAGGAGGTAGCGAATCATACTTTTATTCATTTCTTACCTCGCGATCAAGTCATAAATCTTGGTGATGTTTGGCAACAAAGTTGTTACTAGGAGCTTGTCTCCAACTTCCAACATATCCTCCCCAGTTGGGAAAATAGTCTTACCCTTTCGAATAATGGCTGCAATAAGAACCCCTTTTTTCAATTTCAGTTGAGAAAGAGGTTTGGCAGTCATTTTATTGGCTTCCTTGATATGGAATTGCAGGGTTTCGATTTGGCCATTGGCTAGATGGTGCATGGCTTGAAGGTCTGAATACTGGGCATTAACACGACCACGAATAAAGTGCATAATCGTATCTACAGCAATGCTTTTAGGTGTGATGATACTTGAAAAATCAGGCGCATTGATAATCTCGAGGAGACTGGTACGATTGACCTTGGTAATATTTTTCTGTACACCTACCTTGTCAAGGAACATCGAAGTAATCAGATTTTCCTCATCGACTCCTGTTAGAGTCGCAACGGCATCATAGTGTTGAGCACTTTCTTCTAGCAGGATATCTTTTGCAGTACCATCTCCTTGGACGATATGAAGATTTGGGAATTTCTCGCTAAAGAAACTAGCGATTTCGGGATTGATTTCAATAACCTTGGTATCGATACGACTGTCTTTGAGGATACCTAGTAGATAATAGGCAATTCTACCTGCACCGACGATGAGAAGGCTCTTCACGGCACGAGACTTGAAATAATTATGGAAGAGCATCATATCAACACGGTTACCAGTGACAAAGATTCTGTCTTTATCCTGTACAGTCATGTCACCACTTGGAATGATAATTTGATGATCCCTCTCTATCGCACAGACAATGACATTGCCAAATTTTTTCCGAAAATCAGAAATGGGCATTTGGCAAAGACCGCTGGAGGATTTAACAGTGAATTCCATCAAGCTGACCCGTCCACCAAAGAAACGTTCGACAGAGAGGGCGTTGGGGAAGTCAATGATATTAGCAATAGCACGGGCAGCCAAGAGCTCAGGATTAACGATAAGAGAAAAACCTAGAATATTCTTTTCCTTGAAATAAGAGTTAGAGTATTCAGGGTTCCGCACCCGAACGATGGTCTCTTTAGCTCCCATTTTTTTGGCTAGAACGGCTGCAATCATGTTGACTTCATCGTATTCAGTCAGGGCGATAAAGATATCACAATCCTGGACACTGGCTTGCTCAAGGATGGTAAAATCGGCCCCGTTACCAAGGATACCCATGATATCAAAGCGATTGACAATATGATTGAGGACAGCTTCGTTTTGCTCAATCAGCAAAACATCATGCTTTTCTGCAACCAAGGAGCGACAGAGGGCAAAACCAACTTTTCCCCCTCCGACAAGGATAATTTTCATAACAAAACCTACTTTTTCATGATGTAACTATCATACCTTTTTTCAAGAAAAAATGCACCTACTAGCTAATCACCAGAGTTTTTAGTAGGAAATTTGCTATAAGGTAAAACTATACCCTAATCAATTGAAATAGTTATTAGCACCTTTCTCTGAAATATGGTATGATAAAGGATATACAAGGAGATAAAATGAATAATAATTTACTGGTATTACAATCAGACTTTGGTCTGGTTGATGGTGCGGTATCGGCTATGATTGGAGTGGCTTTAGAAGAATCTCCAACCTTAAAAATTCATCATTTGACGCACGATATCACGCCATATAATATTTTTGAGGGGAGCTATCGTCTCTTTCAGACGGTGGATTACTGGCCTGAGGGAACGACATTTGTATAGGTGGTCGATCCAGGTGTCGGCTCGAAACGTAAGAGTGTAGTTGCCAAGACTGCAAAAAATCAATATATTGTCACGCCAGACAATGGAACTCTTTCTTTTATCAAGAAACACGTTGGCATTCTAGCCATTCGTGAGATTTCTGAGGTGGCCAATAGACGTCAAAATACAGAGCATTCTTATACCTTCCACGGTCGTGATGTTTATGCTTATACTGGTGCTAAACTAGCCAGCGGTCACATTAGTTTTGAGGAAGTGGGGCCAGAGCTCAGTGTGGATCAGATTGTAGAGCTTCCAGTCGTAGAGACCATCATTGAAGATCATCTGGTGAAGGGAGCTATTGATATTCTGGATGTGCGTTTTGGTTCGCTTTGGACCTCTATCACGCGAGAAGAGTTTTACAAGCTGGAACCAGAATTTGGTGACCGTTTTGAAGTGACTATCTATCACGCTGATATGCTGGTCTATCAAAATCAGGTTGTTTATGGCAAGTCATTTGCGGATGTGAGAATTGGGCAACCCATCCTTTACATCAACTCTCTCTATCGTTTAGGTCTGGCAATTAACCAAGGTTCCTTTGCCAAGGCCTATAATATGGGTGTCGGTTCATCTTGGACCATTGAAATAAAGAAAATAGAAGGATAAAATAGGAGAATAAATAGTATGGAAATCAAATTTACAATTAAACAAGTTGTTGCTGTCGGAATTGGCGCTGCCCTCTTTGTCGTCATCGGGATGATCAATATTCCGACCCCTGTTCCAAATACAAGCATCCAGCTTCAGTATGCGGTACAAGCGCTACTTTCTATTATTTTTGGACCGATTATCGGTTTGTTTGTCGGGTTGATTGGTCATGCTGTTAAGGATGCTATTGCTGGCTATGGTCTATGGTGGACTTGGATTATCGCTAGCGGCCTCTTTGGTTTAGTTGTGGGACTTTTTAGAAAGTACGTTCGAGTGATCAATGGTGTCTTTGACTGGAAAGATATTTTTATTTTTAACCTCATTCAACTACTTGCAAATGCTCTTGTTTGGGGTGTCTTGGCACCACTTGGAGATGTTGTGATTTATCAAGAAGCGGCAGAAAAAGTATTCGCACAAGGAATTGTTGCGGGAATTGCTAATGGTGTATCTGTAGCTATTGCAGGAACTCTTCTCTTGCTTGCCTATGCAGGAACTCAAACTCGTGCAGGAAGTTTGAAAAAGGACTAAAATGATGGGGAAGGCTGGGCAACCAGTCTTTTTCGATGTTTATAGATTAGTTAGGCAAGTAAGCTAGGATAGGAATCTTTTTGGCGCTAAGATTTTAAGAGAAGAGACTGCAAGAAGGGTTCGATTTATGATAAAATAGAAGTCTAAGAAGCGAATGAAGAGAGTAAGATGAAAGAAGCTATAATTGAGTGGAAGGATTTCTCTTTCCGGTATGAAACACAACAAGAACCGACCTTGCAAGGGATGAATTTGACCATTTACAAGGGAGAGAAAGTCTTAATTGTTGGTCCATCTGGGTCAGGTAAGTCTACCTTGGGTCAGTGTTTGAATGGGATTATTCCCAATATTTACAAGGGGCAGAAGTCTGGAGAATTTTTGATCAAGGGGCAAGCAGCTTTTGATATGAGCATCTACGATAAATCTCATCTAGTCAGCACGGTTTTGCAGGATACAGATGGGCAGTTTATCGGTTTATCCGTGGCAGAGGATTTGGCGTTTGCTCTGGAAAATGATGTGACAGCCCTAGATGAGATGAAAGGTCGTGTTCATAAATGGGCTGAAAAGCTGGACCTTATCCCTTTACTGGCTCAGCGTCCTCAGGATTTGTCAGGTGGACAAAAGCAGCGAGTCAGTCTAGCTGGTGTCTTGATTGATGAGAGTCCGATTCTCTTGTTTGATGAGCCACTCGCCAATCTTGATCCCAAGTCAGGTCAGGATATTATCGAATTGATTGACCAGATTCATAAGGAAGAGGGAACGACGACTCTTATTATCGAGCACCGTTTGGAGGACGTTCTGCATCGTCCTGTGGATCGGATTGTCTTGATAAACGATGGTCGTATCCTCTTTAATGGGAGCCCTGACCAGCTACTGGCGACTGATTTATTGACCCAAAATGGAATTCGAGAACCCCTTTATCTAACCACTTTACGTCAATTAGGTGTGGATTTAGCTAAGGAAGAACAATTAGCAAATTTGGACAACTTGTCTATCTCAAAAGGTCAGGTTCAGTTGCGGACGGAACTGGTAAAAGAAACCCCAGAATTGCAGTCACTCTTTAGATTAGAGGACGTGTCTTTTTCTTATGATGATAGACCGATTTTAAAATCCATTCATCTGGATATTAAAAAGGGTGAAAAGGTTGCCATTGTCGGAAAAAATGGAGCAGGGAAATCAACCCTTGCTAAGGCCATCAGTAGCTTTATTCAGACTGAAGGTCGCTATCTTTGGGAAGGACAGGATATCAAAGGAGATTCTGTTGCAGAGCGGGCGGAACGAGTAGGCTATGTGCTACAAAATCCCAATCAAATGATTTCGACCAACATGATTTTTGATGAGGTGGCTCTGGGACTTCGTTTGCGAGGTGTGGACGAGCAGGAAATTGAAACGAGAGTCTATGAAACTTTGAAAATCTGTGGCCTCTATGAATTCCGTAATTGGCCTATTTCTGCCCTGTCATTTGGTCAGAAAAAACGTGTTACTATTGCATCGATTTTGGTCTTGGGGGCTGAAATTATCCTCTTAGATGAACCGACAGCAGGTCAAGACCAGAAGAACTATACTGAGATTATGGAATTTCTTGAAGAACTGCATCAAAAAGGTCATACCATTGTCATGATTACCCATGATATGCAATTGATGCTGGATTATTCAGACCGAGCCCTTGTCATGGTGGACGGGGGATTGATTGCCGATACTGATCCAGCTAGTCTGTTGAGCAATCCTGAGATGTTAGTAAAAGCCAACCTAAAAGAAACTTCAATCTTTAACTTGGCCAAGAAACTAGACGTGGATCCACTTGCTTTAACGGCATTTTACAAAGAAAGGAGAGAAGGATGCAAGCTAAATTAATCGGTTACCAGCATAGAGATACTGTGATTCATCGCTTGTCAGGTGCTGGGAAACTCCTCTTTTTCATTCTCGTGTCATTGGCTGCCATGATTAGCTATGATACCAGACTGCTTGTTCTGATTGCCATCTTTTCGGTATTTCTCCTCTATTTATCAGAAATCCGTTTTAAAGATGTTTCCTTTGTAGCCGTTTTTGCGACGGTATTTGCCGTTTTAAACGTCTTGATGGTCTATCTCTTTTCTCCCGAGTATGGGGTTGGACTTTACGGAGAGAGGAGTGTGATTTGGCAGGGAATCGGTGCCTACACTCTGACCAGTCAAGAGCTCTTTTATCTGCTAAATCTGGCCATTAAGTACCTTTGCACCATTCCTCTGGCTATTATCTTTTTGATGACAACCCACCCTAGTCAGTTTGCTTCCAGTTTAAATCAAATTGGTGTGCCTTACAAGATTGCCTATTCCGTCAGCCTGACTTTGCGCTATATTCCAGATTTGCAGGAAGAATTCTTTACCATCAAGATGTCTCAGGAAGCGCGTGGGATGGAATTATCCAAGAAAGCTTCTCTCATGCAACGAATCAAAGGTAATCTACGCATTATTACTCCCTTGATTTTTAGCTCGCTAGAACGGATTGATACCATCGCTACAGCCATGGAGCTTCGCCGCTTTGGGAAAGAGAAAAATCGTACTTGGTATAGTTATCAGGCCTTGAAAAAAGGAGATTATCTTACCTTGCTCTTGGCAGCCTTGTTTTTAGTAACTAGTTTACTACTTATCTTGCAGAATCAGGGACGATTTTACAACCCTTGGAAATAGCTTGAAAAAATTGAAAAAATCAAGTCGTTTCTATTGACAATGATTCTGAAAGTGTTATACTAAGAAAGTAGTTTCGCTGATTTACTTCAAACCTGTTGTGAGGTAAGTTAACGATGCCTTAACCACGCTGTTTGCTGAGCTTGACTCCGGGCAGTGTGGCTATTTTTTTGCAATGGTGAAAGGAAGCAAGTCATGACAAATCACATTGTATTATTTGAACCCCAAATTCCACAAAATACGGGCAATATCGCGCGTACTTGCGCTGCGACCAATTCTCCCCTCCACATCATCAAGCCTATGGGCTTTCCTATTGATGACCGCAAGATGAAGCGAGCTGGATTGGATTACTGGGATAAACTAGAGATTTATTTTTACGAGAGTTTGGAGGATTTCATGTCTCAGATGAAGGGCAAACTCTATCTGATCTCAAAATTTGCTGAGAAAGTGTATTCTGATGTGGATTTATCGACTGACGAGGACCATTATTTTCTATTTGGACGTGAAGACAAGGGCTTGCCGGAGGACTTTATGCGAGAACATCCTGAAAAGGCTCTCCGTATTCCCATGAATGATGAACATGTCCGTAGTCTCAATGTGTCTAATACCGTCTGCATGATTGTCTACGAAGCCCTCCGCCAGCAGAACTTTGCAGGTCTTGAGCTCGTTCATACCTATGAAGCAGATAAATTGAAATAAAAAATGAAAATGAAAATGAACAAAATGCTTGCGCTTGCAAGCGTTTTTTGTTATGATAAAAGAGTCTTCAGGGCAGGGTGAAATTCCCGACCGGCGGTAAATTTGACTATCTATTTTAGTTTTCTCGTCGTTGTCTTGTCTCGATATACTTTAAGTATTATCTTCGACTGCGACGCCTAGATAAATCTAAAATATCTTAGCCAAATAAGTCCGCGAGCGCAAGCTGATGTGGTGAGATTCCACAACCGACAGTATAGTCTGGATGGGAGAAGACGAAAGAATAGCTTTGTCTGTTCTGATAGATTTATAGCCGAATTGTAACCGCTTGCTTTAATTTTCCTTAATAGAGTGAGAGGGAACTTTTGGGATATAAAAAGTGAGAATAGATAGAGGAATCCTTTCTAGCTTCTTCTGATTTTATAGAAAATTGGAGGAACCTGTTATGACAAACACACGTCGACTTTCGACCATTGCGATTTTATCAGCCATCTCATTTGTGCTGATGTACTTTGACTTTCCGCTTTTACCAACGGCGTCCTTCCTCAAGATTGAATTTAGTATCTTGCCAGTCCTTGTGGGCTTGGTGGTCATGGATTTGCCTGCTGCTCTAGGAGTTCTCTTGCTTCGCTCACTCTTGAAATTGCTTCTTAACAGCCAGGGAGTGAATACTTACATTGGCTTGCCAATGAATATCGTAGCTTTGGGAGTTTTTGTCATCGTATTTGCTTTGATTTGGAAAAAGGAACGGACAACCCTTCGTTTCCTACTAGGCTCTCTAGCTGGGACTATTGGTTTAACCGTGGCTATGTTGGTTCTCAACTATGTTTACGCTGTTCCTTTGTACGCTAAGTTTGCTAACTTTGATATTGGTAAAATTTTGGGACTTTCCAACTACCTAATGACTATGGTATTACCTTTTAACTTGATTGAGGGTATAATCTTTTCCGTTTCATTCTGGTTGTTGTATATTCTCTTGAAACCAACCTTAAAACATTATGAGAGATAAACAAACATTTTTAATGAAGGGCAGTTTTGCCCTTTTACTTTTCGTTATTCTTGGCTATATGGTCAAATTTTACCCTGAAACGCTGGTCGGTTTTGACCAATCGATTCAGACTGGTGTTCGAGGAGACTTACCAGATTACTTGACTATTCTTTTCCGAGCCATCACACGCTTGATTGATATCCCAGTAATTATCACTTGGGTTATGCTGGTAGCTTTTATCTTTTATCGTAAGAAATGGAAGATAGAAAGTTTCTTTATGCTGGGGAATTTGGCTTTAGCGGGTCTTTTAATCGTGACTTTTAAAAACATCTACCAGCGCCCACGACCAGCTATTTTACACTTGGTTGAGGAGAAGGGATTTTCTTTCCCAAGTGGCCATTCTCTGGCTGTGACGCTGATGGTAGGGACTTTGATTGTTATTCTTAGTCAGCGGATGAAAGATCCAGTCTGGAGAAAAGTCGTGCAAATCGTCCTTGGCCTTTACTTAGTCAGTGTGTTGGTATCAAGGGTCTATCTGGGAGTTCACTATCCATCAGACGTCCTTGCCAGTCTCTGTGTGGGTTTGGGAGTCCTGTTTATAGAGTTTCCCTTCTATGATAAACTTCGCTTCCAATGGCGATTTAAAGGTAAGCAGAAGTGATGAAAAAGATAAAAAATTATACAAAGATAAGGATATAAAATATATATTTTAAACATGTTTTTGAAACTTGATGTACTTTAATAAATAAAGCAAGGAGGAATAAAGTGTGGACATGTTACTAGCGACACGCTTAAAAAACAAGAGAAAGGAATTAAAATTATCTCAAAAGGAATTGGCTAAGGGGATTTGTGAGCAAGGACAGATTAGCCGTATGGAGCAAGGTAAATACTCACCCGGGTCAGAATTACTCTTTCAGCTATCTAAGCGATTGAAGGTGAGCATGAATTATTTCTTTGAAGAGACTGAGGTTTCTAGCTTGGAAAATATTGATAAGTTTAAAGAACTATCTAAGAAGTTTTTGGATGAGAGGGAATATGAATCTCTCCATTACATCTATGAACTAGAAAAATCTAAACGTGCTCGTTTATCTGCTAAAGATCAGATTTATTTAGACTGGATTGATACATTAGTTCAATTCCATTATCTGAATCATCAAACAGAGGCAGTTGCGAAATTGGAAAAAATACTGTTGTCTCTGAAAAAATCTGATTTTTACTATCTACAGCTGGGAAATACCTTGGCTAATTTTTATTTTGATATGGGGCAGGAAGACACATATCAGGAGCTCTATCAACTTTTAAAAGAGAATATCCAGTCATTATCTGTTCATCATTTGGAACAATTAGAATTGATGATTAAATTCCGATATAACTATTGTAGATATTTGTGGTTGAATGAACAAACATCTGAAGCTATAGAAGAGATTACAGAAACAATAGCTATTTGTAAAAGATATAATAGTAGTTATCGATTAGCAGATTTGTATTGTTTATTGGGAAATATAAGTGTGGGATTTGCTGAAAAGGATAGGATACTAGGTTTTTATCAAGTATCTTATCAGCTTTACAAGCACGAAGAGAACCAGAGAATGATGATGGAAATTGAGAAGGAAATGAAATTATTGGAAAGTGAAGATTAAGAAAAAGATTTGTATTTTTAGATAACTTAAATTCATATTTCAAAAAAAATAAGAAATCTACATAAAAATTATTGACAAACTAAAATTGATGTGTTAGAATATCGTCAATAGTTAAGGAGGTTTAGAAGATGAAAAGATTTCAAGTTGTCAAGCTATCAAGCTATGTATATTAATTGCTTTATTGCTTCTATTTCTATTTAATGTGTTAAGTGGCTCTTTATCTGTAACAACTAGAGGAGTTGATCCAGGACCAGCATATGGAATTTCACTTTAAAGATATCCAACATATCGCTTCATAAACAGAATTGAGTTTTACTTTCAAAAATAAATCAGATTCTGATGGAGGATTTAGTCCTTAAGTGTTGTATTAGTGTATTGAGACTTCATTTATCTGGATGTTGAAGTTTTGCTTGTGAGATTTATCTAAAAAACTCTTTAACTATATTTATAAAGGCTTTATAGAATTTTCCTTTCCGGAAAAAGAATTCTAAATAAAATTAGGAGAATTACCATGGAAACATTGTCAAATCTTGAGATGTTACCAGTTGCACCTCTTCCTACGCAAGTTGAAAGATTATGCGACTTTACATGCTCGGTTACAGTCGGTTAGTCTTAAATGCTTTTAGAACCTCTTCTTATTGAAATGTTGATGTCTGCATATAAAATATTTCATAATTCTTTATAGTTTGACAGTTCATTTTTAAGAAGTTCAAGTTTAATAGGCGCTTTCATGTATTTAATCAATTGTAGATTATTTACGAAAGTTTAAGATAGTTTAATTATATAGGAGAGGTGGGTTAGTCTACTTCTCTTTCTTTATATACGAGGAGTAATTAATGGATGTTCTTGAGAATTCAATACAACAATTTGATTCTAAAGTTAAGTATGTTTCTTCTGACTGGGTTTATTTTGGCTATAATAAGAATTTATCAGATTCGGGATGGAAAATTCACATAAGTTCACAAATGAAAGATGCGGTTAGTATCTTTACACTAGTAGCATCTTTTTTACGCGAAATTGAATGTTCATTTAAAGTTGTTAAGGATATTGAAAGTTTAAAAAAGATTAACTCTCCACGAGAAACGTCACCTATAGCCAATAAATTTATGACAATTTATCCTGCAAATGATAAGCAAGCTCGTGAAATAATATTAGCGTTACGTGAGAAACTTGCTATATATTTTTCTCCAAGAATATTGTCTGATTTTCAATGTGGAAAACATTCACCGCTGCACTATAGATTTGGTTCATTTAAAAAAATACAAGAATATGACGAAAAAAATCACAAAATTATTTATTTGTTGAAAAACGAGGAGGGGAATTGGGTAGAAGATGTTCGTAAAAATTTTCCTGTGATACCTGATTGGAAGGAGGATCTTTTTACTCCAGAAGAGAAACAGGAGTTATTTGGAGAGATAGGGAGAATACCTGAGAATCATTTAATAAATAACTATAAATTTGAAATAATATTAAAAAAATCTAACAGAGGGAATGTATATAGAGCTAAAAAGAAAGATACTGGGGAAAAAGTTATTGTGAAACAAGTGCGCCCTTTTGTCAGCAACGATGTTGAGGGGAAGCATTTTGCTATCGCTGAGATAAAAAATGAAGCTAATATGTTGAAGATATTAGATTCTCAGCTTTATACGGCAAACTTTATAGATGAGTTTGAAGTTGATGGAGACTATTTTGTTGTTCAAAGTTTTATTGAAGGATATAGTTATTTTGATTTAATTGGGGAAGAAAGGTTTTCTTATAGAACAAAATTAAAATTAATAGATAATTTAATATCAATTGTTAATTCTATTCATAGTTTAGGATATAAGATTGTAGACTTATCGCCTACAAATTTTATTTATAGAGAAGATGGTTCTATATTTTTAATAGATTTAGAGAATGTATCTCTGATAAAAGATGTACGACGATATGTAAAAACCCCTTTTATGGTAAATCCAGATAATGACCTATCTGAGAGTTCGATTAATCAAGATTATTTTGCTGTAGCCATGACTAGTTTTGCTATTTTGGTTGGTAGAACATTAGCTTTTTCGCCGGGAGACAATCTGTACGATATTAGTTGTATTGATAAAATAAAACAAGCGTTACGAATCGCTAAAAATATGGAATATATATCAGAGAGTGTGTATTACTGGTTGATTTATCTGTTGAATTTAAGTGAAGCGAAAGAATCTACTAATATAATAAAGAAAATTAATGAAATTGAAATTTTGAATATTGATATGTCAGAGGTGGATTTTAATGTTAGTTGTTATGATTTTAAAAAGGAATCTGAGAAAATAGCACATTTTATTTTATCCCAAAATATTGATAGCACAGGTCGTCTTTTACCTTCAAATGAATTTGGAGAATTTGTTAACCCGATATCTTTTCAGCACGGACTGTCTGGTTATATAATATTTGTTACTCAATGTTTATCGTCTTCTGAACTGAAGTTAGTTAAGCAATGGGTTCAAAAGATAGAAATAACAAGAGATAGCAAGAGTTATCTGTATCAAAATTCATTGTATTTTGGTGCGTCAGGATTTTTATGGGCTTTAATATTATTGTTTGAAAGAACAGGTGATATTTTTTATAAAAATAAAGCTACTACTCTAGTAAGTGAAATATTGTTAGGTTATAATGATATTAGCGAACAGGATTTTGTTTTAGGAAAAGCAGGTGTTTTGCTATCTCTTATGAGGTATTATGAGTTGGAAGGAACCGCCTATCTTGAAGAATTTATCCATACTGCAATTTCTGAACTTCAAGAGGAAATCGGTCAGGATTTTTCACAATATAATTCCTTGTTTGATTATAGTTTTGCTCATGGAAAAGCAGGAATAGCATATGTTTTGAATGAATATAAAATTTTATTTGATAGTAAGAAATTTGATTCCATAATAAGTATTTTTACAGAAGAAATTGCAAAAATATTATCACAAGAAATTTTGAAAAATAAAAATAGTTACAATAATTTAGAGCTATCTTGGTGTGATGGACTATCAGGGTTGATTCTATATCTTTGTTTGGTCGAACCTCTAAAATACTCTAAGTTAATTTCGGAGGCTAGAGTGGTGATTCTTAACCACCACCTGAGTATGGAAACATGTTATTGCCATGGCATTGCTAGTCTGTTACAAACTTATGCGTATGTATTTGGAGATAAAGATAAGAATGATATAGTTCAGTTGCTTCTTACTAAGTCTTTTAGAAAGTATGATGAACTTCTTGTTTTTCAAAGTGAGAATCGAAATTACGATTATTTTGATTTTGGTATTGGAACTTTGGGAATATATTGGGCACTGTTAGAATTTCAATTTCCTTTTGAACTGAAGAAGGAGGCGATTCAATGAATACTTTTTTGACTAATAAAAGTTATCGAATGTTGCTGATTAATCAATGGGTTTCGTCATTTGGGGATACGCTGTTTTATATTTCCTTTATTTCGTATGTATCGGGATATAAATTTGCTTCATTAGCTGTTCTTTGTATAACAGTTTCGGAGACTTTGCCACAGATTTCTCAGTTGTTCACAGGTGTTATTGCCGATTTTCAAAAAAATCGTGTCGCAAAATATATTGCTATATTGGCAAGTAAGTTTCTGCTTTATACTCTATTGACACTGTTTGTAGCGGATAAGAACTTCTCTATGGGGATGGTTCTCCTTATTTGCGGAATCAATCTTTTATCAGATACCATGAGTTATTTTGCGGGTGCTATGATTTCTCCTTTGTATGTGAGGATTATCGGAGATGATATGACAGATGCTATGGGGTTTAGACAGGCAACTGCTGGTGTAGTTAATATTCTCAGCAACCTTATAGGTGGAGTTTTGATTGGGGTTATCAGTCTTCAGATGTTTGTAGGTTTGAATGCTTTGACCTTTCTTTTTGCACTGTTGGGTGTGGTGCTTATTCGTACTTCTTTGAGAGATATTGAGGGACAGATGGAGGTTGGTAAAAGATTAACCGCAAAATCTTTTGGAGAGCATTTCCTCCATTCAATGAAGATATTGTCAAGTTTTCCAGCAATCATCAAATTAATATTCATTGCAGCTATGAACCAAGTGATTTTAAGTATTATTACCCCTTTAACGACCTTGATGTTGATCCATCATCCATTTATCTTCCTTGACACTGGGCAATCCATTGCAGTCTTGTCCGTGGTTATTTTTTCAGGAACGATTGTGGGAAGTTTTCTGAGCGGAAGTATCTTAAAAAATATTCCCATAAAAATGATTGCTTACTTTGAAGAAATTATGCATCTCTGTATTCTCTTTTCTTGGTTGACCAATCAGTTTCTCCTTTTATTGGCAGTTGTCTTCTTATGCGCAGTTGCTGTAGGAATGATGGGACCTCGGATTTTCAACCTTGTATTTTCGATGGTTCCAGAGGAAGTTATGGGAACCATACAGTCAGTGCTTGGAGTGTTTAATGTTGTTGTACCAGGAATTCTTAGTATGCTCATCGTTGCATTAGCGAGTGCTACAAACCTAAAAACCACAGTGATTCCACTTTTTATTTTTGTGTTGACTGCCTTAGCGATTGTGAGAGCAATGAAAATAGAGTAATAGTAGTATGAACTATTGTCTCTTTTGTGGATGGGAGTCTTGTTTATCGAATTTCCTTTCTATGATAAGCTCCGCTTCCAATGGCGATTTAAAGGTAAGCAGAAGTGAGTATCAAATTCCTTTGAGGAGAAAGAAATGAAAGTCAGTATAGCAGATCTTCATCCGACTCAACTATATTTATCAGAAAAGAAGTTGCAAGATATTCAGATGCTTTACCAGTCGGCAGAAACAAACCAAGTCGATCCAATCAGTATTCTTGCCTTTGGAGATTGCTTGTTGATTACAGATGGGCATCACAGGGCTTATCAGGCTTTATTGGCAGGTAGGGATACGATTTCTGCTGAGTGGGATAGAGATGGTGGGGATGAGCTATATCATCTCTATGCGCAAGCTTGCGAAGAAAGAAAAATTTACTCTGTTCTGGATTTAAAAAATCATATCTTACCTCAAGATGAGTATGAAGTAAAATGGTATAACTGGTGTGATGGTTTTAATCAAGCAGCAACTCTCTTATTGAAAAGGAAAGCAGATGAAACGGATTTTACAAATAGATAATGCACTGCGTCTTGTTCCTTATTATAAGGTCAATCATTGTGAGAAAGCTTTTGCTTGGTATCAGGATGTGAACTTGGTTCACCTCGTAGATGGTGTGAAGAGACCTTATAGTCAAGAAACTTTGGAAGCCATGTATTCCTATTTGGATCAGCATGGTGAACTTTTTTGGATTGAAGTCAAGGAGAAGGGGAAATGGTTTCCAATTGGAGATGTTACACTATCTCAGGATAATCTCCCCATTGTGATTGGGAATTCCGCTTACCAACATCAAGGACTTGGGAAAAAGATTCTAAGTGCTTTGATTGAATTGGCTCGAGTAAAAGGATGGAAAGAATTGAGAGTCAAGGAAATCTACACCTACAATCATGCTTCTAGGAGGTGTTTCAAGTCGCTTGGATTTGTGGAAAATGGAGCAACAGAAAAAGGAATGAGTTTTATATTGAAATTAATCTAATCTAACTTGTTTTTTAACTCAAAATCTGATAAACTATGTAGTAATTGAATAGAAATCCGCAAGACTAGTAACTCAAGGGAAGTATATCAGGGAGGAGAGCCGTGACTGCAAGCTCTCTATATGAAAGCTGGGTGAATTCACTTGCGCATGGATTTAGAAATGAAGGCCTGACTTGTCAGATAAAAACGGATGGTACCGCGTGTCAACGCTCCGAGTGGAGTTTTTGGCATGTGGTTTTCTTTTTATCTACGAGAGACTGATGGAGGAATTATGTCAACTATTGAAGAACAATTAAAAGCGCTTCGTGAAGAAACGCTGGCTAGCTTGAAGCAGATTACTGCTGAAAATGAAAAAGAGATGCAAGATTTGCGTGTCTCTGTCCTTGGTAAAAAGGGTTCGCTCACTGAAATCCTCAAAGGGATGAAAGATGTCTCTGCTGAGATGCGTCCAATCATTGGGAAACACGTCAATGAAGCTCGTGATGTCTTGACAGCTGCTTTTGAAGAAACAGCTAAGCTCTTGGAAGAAAAGAAAGTCGCTGCACAATTAGCTAGCGAGAGTATCGATGTGACGCTTCCAGGTCGTCCAGTTGCGGCTGGCCACCGTCATGTCCTCACACAAACCAGTGAAGAAATTGAAGATATTTTTATTGGGATGGGTTACCAAGTCGTGGATGGTTTTGAAGTGGAGCAAGATTACTATAACTTTGAACGTATGAACCTTCCAAAAGACCACCCAGCCCGTGATATGCAGGACACTTTCTATATCACAGAAGAGATCTTACTCCGTACCCACACGTCTCCAGTGCAGGCGCGTGCTATGGATGCCCATGATTTCTCTAAAGGTCCTTTGAAAATGATCTCGCCAGGGCGTGTCTTCCGTCGTGATACGGACGATGCAACCCACAGTCACCAGTTCCACCAAATCGAAGGTTTGGTTGTTGGGAAAAACATCTCTATGGCTGACCTTCAAGGAACCCTTCAGTTGATTGTCCAAAAAATGTTCGGTGAAGAGCGTCAAATTCGTTTGCGTCCATCTTATTTCCCATTCACAGAGCCATCTGTTGAGGTGGATGTTTCTTGCTTCAAGTGTGGTGGAGAAGGCTGTAACGTATGTAAGAAAACTGGTTGGATCGAAATTATGGGGGCCGGTATGGTTCACCCACGTGTCCTTGAAATGAGTGGCATCGATGCGACTGTTTACTCTGGCTTTGCCTTTGGTCTTGGACAAGAGCGTGTAGCCATGCTCCGTTACGGAATCAACGATATCCGTGGATTCTACCAAGGAGATGTCCGCTTCTCAGAACAGTTTAAATAATAATCAGAAAAGTAGAAAAGGCAGATATTGAGGTGTTGGCTAAAATAGCCAAACAAACCTTTCGTGAAACATTTGCTCATGATAATACGGAAGAGCAGTTACAGGAATACTTTGAAGAGGCTTATAGTCTGAAAACTTTGTTAACTGAGTTGGGAAATCCAGAATCCGAAACCTATTTCATTATGCATGAAGAGGAGATAGCTGGTTTTCTCAAAGTCAACTGGGGAAGTGCTCAGACTGAGAGAGAATTAGAGGATGCTTTTGAAATTCAACGCCTCTATGTGCTACAAAAATTCCAAGGATTTGGATTTGGTAAGCAACTGTTTGAATTCGCTTTGGAACTTGCTACAAAAAATAGTTTTTCCTGGGCTTGGTTAGGTGTGTGGGAGCATAATACAAAAGCTCAAGCATTTTATAATCGATATGGTTTTGAAAAATTTAGCCAACATCATTTTATGGTTGGTCAAAAAGTAGATACAGATTGGTTACTGAAAAAGAAATTAAGTTAAGAAGATGATTCTTCTATTGAAATGATAGGAAAGGAAAAGAACTAGAGTGGCAACTGTCATTCTGGAGAACTAAATTATGCTTGTATCTTATAAATGGTTAAAAGAATTGGTGGACATTGATGTTCCATCACAAGAGTTGGCTGAAAAAATGTCAACTACAGGGATCGAGGTAGAAGGTGTCGAATCACCTGCTGCTGGTCTCTCAAAAATTGTTGTCGGTGAGGTCTTGTCCTGCGAAGATGTGCCAGAAACTCACCTTCATGTTTGTCAGGTTAACGTTGGCGAAGAAGAAGCCCGTCAAATCGTCTGTGGTGCCCCAAATGTGCGTGCTGGTATCAAGGTTATGGTGGCTCTTCCAGGAGCTCGCATCGCTGACAACTACAAAATCAAAAAAGGGAAAATCCGTGGTTTAGAGTCACTTGGAATGATCTGTTCGCTTGGCGAATTGGGAATTTCTGACTCAGTTGTGCCTAAGGAATTCGCAGATGGCATCCAAATTTTGCCAGAAAATGCCGTTCCAGGTGAGGAAGTCTTCTCATACCTAGACTTGGATGATGAAATCATCGAACTGTCTATCACACCAAACCGTGCAGATGCCCTTTCTATGCGTGGAGTGGCTCACGAAGTGGCAGCTATCTATGACAAGGCAGTCAACTTTAAAGAATTTACTCTTTCAGAAACTGACCAAGCTGCAGCAGATGTTCTTTCTGTGGGCATTGATACAGACAAGGCGCCTTACTATGCAGCTCGTATCTTGGACAATGTGACGATTGCACCAAGTCCACAATGGTTGCAAAATCTTCTTATGAATGAAGGTATCCGTCCAATCAATAACGTAGTGGACGTGACCAACTATATCCTGCTCTACTTTGGTCAACCTATGCATGCTTTTGACTTGGACACCTTTGAAGGGACTGACATCCGTGTGCGTGAAGCGCGTGCTGGTGAAAAATTGGTGACTTTAGATGGTGAAGAACGTGACTTGGACGTGAATGACTTAGTTATAACTGTCGCAGACAAGCCAGTAGCCCTTGCAGGTGTCATGGGTGGTCAAGTAACAGAAATCTCTGAAAAATCTAGTCGTGTCGTCCTTGAAGCTGCAGTCTTCAACGGAAAATCAATCCGTAAGACCAGCGGTCGTCTTAACCTTCGTTCTGAGTCATCTTCTCGCTTTGAAAAAGGGATCAATGTGGCAACTGTTAACGAAGCCCTTGATGCGGCGGCTAGCATGATTGCAGAACTTGCAGGTGCGACGGTGCGTAAAGGTATCGTTTCAGCGGGTGAACTTGATACCTCTGATGTGGAAGTTTCTTCTACCCTTGCTGACGTCAACCGTGTCCTCGGTACAGAGCTTTCCTACGCAGATGTAGAAGATGTCTTCCGTCGTCTTGGCTTTGGCCTTTCTGGAAATGCAGATAGCTTTACAGTCAGCGTCCCACGTCGTCGCTGGGATATCACTATCGAGGCAGACCTCTTTGAAGAAATCGCTCGTATCTATGGATATGACCGCTTGCCAACCAGTCTTCCAAAAGACGATGGGACAGCTGGTGAATTGACAGCTACACAAAAACTCCGCCGTCAAGTTCGTACTATTGCTGAAGGGGCAGGTTTGACAGAAATCATCACCTACGCTCTAACAATTCCTGAAAAAGCAGTTGAGTTCACAGCTCAACCAAGTAACCTTACAGAACTCATGTGGCCAATGACTGTGGATCGTTCTGTCCTCCGTCAAAATATGATTTCAGGTATCCTTGATACCGTTGCCTACAACGTGGCTCGTAAGAATAAAAACTTGGCCCTTTACGAGATTGGAAAAGTCTTTGAACAAACAGGTAATCCAAGAGAAGAACTTCCAAATGAAATCAACAGTTTTGCCTTTGCCTTGACAGGTTTGGTTGCTGAAAAAGATTTCCAAACAGCAGCAGTTCCAGTTGATTTCTTCTATGCTAAGGGAATCCTTGAAGCCCTATTTACTCGCTTGGGACTAGAAGTGACCTATACAGCTACAGCTGAAATTGCAAGCCTCCACCCAGGACGTACAGCTATGATTTCACTCGGCGACCAAGTTCTTGGTTTCCTTGGCCAAGTGCATCCAGTCACTGCTAAGGCTTACGATATTCCAGAAACGTATGTGGCTGAGCTTAACCTTTCAGCCATCGAAGCTGTCCTTCAACCAGCTGCTCCATTTGTGGAAATCACGAAATTCCCAGCAGTCAGCCGTGACGTTGCCCTTCTCCTTAAGGCAGAAGTCACTCATCAAGAAGTTGTGGATGCTATCCAAGCTGCCGGCGTGAAACGTTTGACAGATATCAAACTATTTGACGTCTTCTCAGGCGAAAAATTGGGACTTGGTATGAAGTCAATGGCCTATAGCTTGACCTTCCAAAATTCAGAAGACAGCTTAACGGACGAAGAAGTCGCACGCTACATGGAAAAAATCCAAGCTTCTCTCGAAGAAAAAGTCAATGCAGAAGTGCGTTAAGTTATTAGAGTTTGAAATAAAAATTTAGACTTAAACATAAAAAACGAATAAAACTAGTTTTCTGGAGAGTCAGAATTCTGTTTTGTTCGTTTTTTGTTTTTGAATTTTAAGTCTTGTTAGTGTGAGTGAGGTTGTTCTTATATGTTTTCTTGATTTCAATCTACTCTTCTAAAATTTTTTCAAACAAGGTCAGCTTCGCCTTTCTGTAGATATGTTGAGGTTGGTCAAAAAATAAATTTCAGGAGAAAATGAAGTCAATATTTCAACAATAAAATGCATAATAGAAAGATTAGTTCATAACGATTGATTTATAAAATGAAAAGGAGTATAATGAATTAAGCCACTCTAAAATATACATAAATATTTTAGGGGGGGCTTTTTATTTGCCCTTCAGGATGTATATTAACCGATAATCATCGGAAAAGGAGTAAATTTATATATGTTTTATAAAGGTAATGAAGATAGAGAAAAACGCTTGCGGTTTTCGATTCGTAAGGTTAGTTTTGGAGCAGCTAGTGTTGCAGTAGCAGCCTTGTTCATGTTTCCAGGAAATGGGACAGTGTCTGCCACAGAGCAAGGTGTAACCCCTACTAATGAGGGAACTCAAAGCTCACCACTGAAAGACCCAGATGTCCAGAATGGAACCTACGGGGCGACTCCAGTAGTCAGTCAGTTGGATGGAAATTCTGGTAGCAGTGAGACTACTGCTCCGAAAGCTCAAGCAGACACAACTACTCCAACACCTGCTGACTCAAGCTCAACATCAGTGGAGTCAGCTCCTGCTTCAAAAGTTCAAGACGAAACACCTGCTCCAACTCCTGTTGACGAAAGTGTAGCATCCGTAACTCCAGCTTCTGCTTCAGCAACAGAAGAAGTAGAAGAAAAAGCTACATCTAATCTGGATAAAAAACAGCTGGAAGAGTACGTAGCAGAAATTGATGCTAAATTAGCCTCAGGTAGCTATGAAAATAAAACAGATGAAAGCGTCGCAAACCTTAAAGAACATTTAGAATTAGCAAAACTTGCCCTAACAACAGCCAAAAGTCAAGAGGAGTTAACAAAAGCTTATAGAAGACTCTTTACAACAGCGAACAGCGGTTTACGTAGTAAGCCTAAAGCGCAAGTGGAAAGTCCTAAACTAGATACTACAGAAGGAAAAGCGACTGTCGGTAAGAAAGCCAGCAATACTGAGAAAGCTACAGGAACCAACTCTATAGCAAACTCAGGACAACATGATACACGTAATGGACAAGCCCTAGATAGAAACAACCCATTCCGAACAGATGGGACAACGACTGATACTGATCCAGCTGCACATCAAGTGTTTGAAGGCACAAGTGATGATGATAGTGTAGAAGAGCTTGCTAGAAAACTTCGTGCTTTGGATGATACGGTTGAAAATAACAAGAAAGTTTCTGAGGAATTGGATTCTCTCGGAGCGGCTACAGGTGTTGCAAAAGGAACTGTCCAGAATATAAATGAATTTGGTGGTTGGACTGCTATAACAGATTCAGAAGGGAATGGGAAGTTTGCTATTGCAAGAAAAACAGATAAGGGTGTTTTTCCTCTTGAAACGATAAATACCGTTAGAAATGTTAATAATAACGTAACTGCGACCTATCTCAGAGAGCAAGCACTCGATAGAACTGCAGATTATATGCTGTTCTTATCGGAAGTTAGAACGAAAGCAAGTGAAAATGAGCCAACCTTCAATGGACAAGCTTATCGAGAGAGTGGTTTAGGAAGGGGTTTAGCATATGGTCTTAAAGGCTATAATGGTATTCAAAAGACCTTTAAAGCATATTCACCAGACAGTGGTTCAAAAGTTAAAATAACATTTAAAACAGGATATTCTGGTGACATTGATGGAACAAAAGCGAAGTATAGGGTGCAAGTTTTTACTTCGGCGTCATCTACTAATCCAGTGTATGATGTAACTTTTGATCCACAAAATAATACAACTAATGCGGATATGACAGTACTTAAGGCTTCAGATGGTAGCAGTGTCACGAGGGAATTCATACAAGGAAGAGCTCCCCTGAATAAGCAAAATATTGAAGATCAAATGGCACAAGCAGGCTATACCCCAAATGGAGTGGCAGGTAAATTTACTAGTAGAGAAATCGAATTACCAGCAGGTGTAACAGACTATACTGTGAAAATAAGTTCTGCTGACAATGATCGATTAGGTATGGGATACCAAGCACTGCATCGCCACTATGCTCTGCCTATCTCTGGTCTTGACTTCCATGTGACACAAGACACAGGGGAAGTAGCTAAGGAACTGTTGAAAAAAGTCTATCTCAAACTGAAGGAAACGGAAGAGAAAGATAAGACTTTTAAAACAGCAGAATCTCAGCAGAATTATGAAGCAGAGTTGCAAAAAATTGATCAATTATTAAAAGAACCTACAAAATCAGCGACTGATTATAAAAATTTCCTTACAGATGTATTAATCAAAAAACAAGAGTTAGCTAATTCGAGTCAGGAAGCATCTATTAAGTCTAACGCTACAGATGAAATTGATAAGGCAGTAGCAACCAAAATCCAAGCCA
>NZ_AEDV01000009.1 GCF_000148545.1 Streptococcus mitis SK597
GTTTAAAATCCAGTCACGGTAACTCCTAGCAGGCGGACACCTCTTTCTTTCTCGCTTAACTCTTCATAGAGTTGCAGGGCGATTTGGCTTATCTGACTAGCATCCTGTGTTTTTTGAGCAAGACTTTTTCGTTTGGTAAGAGTTGAAAAGTCCTCGTAGCGGATTTTCAGAATGACAATTTTTCCAGCTTTTTCTTGTTGATGTAGATTGAGAGCGACTCTTTCTGATAGGAGAGTCAGCTCTTTTTTGATGTCCTCCTCGGCACGGAGAATCTTTCCATAGGTTTTCTCCTTCCCGATTGATTTACGGATGCGATTGGATTTGACTGGGGAATTGTGGATGCCACGAGCCTTTCGATACAGGTCATAGCCCAGTCTGCCAAAACGGTCTATTAGGGTCACTTCAGGGACTTCAAGTAGATCAGCGCCAGTAAAAACTCCCATTTGATGAAGCCGTTCCACCGTCTTTTTTCCTACTCCATGAAACTTGGCCACGTCCATTTGTTTGAGAAAATCCTCAGCTTGGTCAGGTAGAATCACTGTCAGACCATGTGGTTTTTGATAATCGCTGGCCATTTTAGCTAAGAATTTGTTGTAAGAAACACCGGCAGAAGCAGTTAGATGAAGTTCTTGCCAGATATTCTCTTGAATGAGACGAGCAATTTTGACCGCTGACTTGATACCGAGTTTATTTTCTGTCACATCCAAATAGGCTTCGTCAATACTCATGGGTTCAATCAAATCTGTATAGCGCTTAAAAATCGCTCGAATCTGGAGTCCCACAGTCTTGTATTTTTCATAATTCCCTGAGATAAAGACTGCCTGGGGACAACGTTCATAGGCTTCTTTAGAACTCATAGCAGAATGGACACCAAAAGCTCGCGCCTCATAGCTACAAGTGGAAACGACACCACGCCCACCTGTTTGCCGAGGGTCGTTGCCGATAATGACAGGTTTTCCTCTGAGTTTAGGATTATCTCTGATTTCCACCGCAGCAAAAAAGGCATCCATGTCAATATGGATGATTTTTCTTGACAAATCATTTAACAAAGGAAAAATCAACATGCCTAGCCCCCTTTTTACCGCTTATTTTCTTTTATTATACCCTTTTTTCTGAAAAAAAGAAAAAAGGACTTTATTTTTTCAAAAATATAATACAGTTTGAAACAAAATGTAGACTGTTTTAGAAAAGAAAGTGTAAAAATAGGGAATTTTCACTTGTTGAAATCGGTTACTGTATGGTATACTTGACTCATGAATGTAACAGATGGTTGTTACTAGAAAGAAAAAAGAGGACATTAACATGGTTGTTAAAACAGTTGTTGAAGCACAAGATATTTTTGACAAAGCTTGGGAAGGCTTCAAAGGCGTAGATTGGAAAGAAAAAGCAAGTGTATCACGCTTTGTACAAGCTAACTACACACCTTACGATGGAGACGAAAGCTTCCTTGCAGGACCAACAGAACGTTCACTTCACATCAAAAAAATTGTAGAAGAAACGAAGGCACACTACGAAGAAACTCGTTTCCCAATGGACACTCGTCCAACATCTATCGCTGACATTCCAGCAGGATTTATCGACAAAGAAAATGAAGTTATCTTTGGTATCCAAAATGATGAACTCTTCAAATTGAACTTCATGCCAAAAGGTGGTATCCGTATGGCTGAAACTACTTTGAAAGAAAATGGATACGAACCAGACCCAGCTGTTCACGAAATCTTCACTAAATATGTAACAACAGTTAACGACGGTATCTTCCGTGCTTACACTTCAAACATCCGTCGCGCTCGTCACGCTCACACTGTAACTGGTCTTCCAGACGCATACTCACGCGGACGTATCATCGGTGTTTACGCACGTCTTGCTCTTTACGGTGCAGACTACTTGATGCAAGAAAAAGTAAACGACTGGAATGCAATCGAAGAAATCGATGAAGAAACAATCCGTCTTCGTGAAGAAATCAACCTTCAATACCAAGCATTGCAACAAGTTGTTCGCTTGGGTGACCTTTATGGAGTTGACGTTCGCAAACCAGCGATGAACGTTAAAGAAGCTATCCAATGGGTTAACATCGCCTTCATGTCTGTTTGCCGTGTTATCAACGGTGCTGCAACATCTCTAGGACGTGTGCCAATCGTACTTGACATCTTTGCAGAACGTGACCTTGCTCGTGGTACATTTACTGAATCAGAAATCCAAGAATTCGTTGATGATTTCGTTATGAAACTTCGTACAGTTAAATTTGCTCGTACAAAAGCTTATGACCAATTGTACTCAGGTGACCCAACCTTCATCACAACTTCTATGGCTGGTATGGGTAACGACGGTCGTCACCGTGTTACTAAGATGGACTACCGTTTCTTGAACACACTTGACAACATCGGTAACTCTCCAGAACCAAACTTGACAGTTCTTTGGACTGATAAATTGCCATACAACTTCCGTCGCTACTGTATGCACATGAGCCACAAACACTCTTCTATCCAATACGAAGGTGTAACAACAATGGCTAAAGACGGATATGGTGAAATGAGCTGTATCTCATGCTGTGTGTCACCACTTGACCCAGAAAATGAAGAACAACGCCACAACATCCAGTACTTCGGTGCGCGTGTAAACGTATTGAAAGCCCTTCTTACTGGTTTGAACGGTGGTTACGATGATGTACACAAAGACTACAAAGTATTTGATATCGAACCAATCCGTGATGAAGTTCTTGAATTTGAATCAGTTAAATCTAACTTTGAAAAATCTCTTGACTGGTTGACTGACACTTATGTAGATGCTTTGAACATCATCCACTACATGACTGATAAGTACAACTACGAAGCTGTTCAAATGGCCTTCTTGCCAACTAAACAACGCGCTAACATGGGATTCGGTATCTGTGGATTTGCCAACACTGTTGATACATTGGCAGCTATCAAATACGCTACAGTTAAACCAATCCGTGATGAAAATGGCTACATCTACGATTACGAAACAATCGGAGAATACCCACGTTGGGGTGAAGATGATCCTCGTTCAAACGAATTGGCAGAATGGTTGATCGAAGCTTACACTACTCGTCTACGTAGCCACAAACTTTACAAAGACGCAGAAGCTACTGTATCACTTTTGACAATCACATCTAACGTTGCTTACTCTAAACAAACTGGTAACTCACCAGTCCACAAAGGTGTATACCTCAACGAAGATGGTTCTGTGAACTTGTCTAAACTTGAATTCTTCTCACCAGGTGCTAACCCATCTAATAAAGCTAAAGGTGGATGGTTGCAAAACTTGAACTCACTTTCTAGCCTTGACTTTAGTTATGCAGCTGATGGTATCTCATTGACTACTCAAGTTTCACCTCGCGCTCTTGGTAAGACTCGTGACGAACAAGTTGATAACTTGGTAACAATCCTTGATGGTTACTTTGAAAACGGTGGACAACACGTTAACTTGAACGTTATGGACTTGAACGATGTTTACGAAAAAATCATGTCAGGTGAAGACGTTATCGTACGTATCTCTGGATACTGTGTAAACACTAAATACCTCACTCCAGAACAAAAAACTGAATTGACACAACGTGTCTTCCATGAAGTGCTTTCAATGGATGATGCCTTGGACGCATTGAGCTAATCAAGTTCTTGAATAATGAAATAAGGAACCCTCGGTCAGTCGACTGAGGGTTGTTTTTTGGGG
>NZ_AEDV01000008.1 GCF_000148545.1 Streptococcus mitis SK597
GAAAGAAGCTGACAAAGGAGACAGGTATGGAACAAACATTTTTTATCATCAAACCAGACGGTGTAAAAAGAGGGCTAGTTGGTGAAGTGTTGAAACGCATCGAACAACGTGGATTTACAATCGAAAAATTGGAGTTGCGTACAAAGGTTTCAGAAGAGTTGATTGACCAGCACTATCAGGACTTGGTTGGTCAAAGTTTTTACCCACCGATTCGTGAATTTATGACTTCAGGCCCAGTCCTTGTGGGTGTCATTTCAGGTCCCAAAGTAATCGAAACTTGGCGGATCATGATGGGTGCAACTCGTCCAGAAGAAGCTTTACCAGGCACTATTCGAGGTGATTTTGCAAAAGCTGCTGGAGAAAATGAGGTTATCCAAAATGTTGTACATGGTTCAGATTCAGAAGAGTCAGCTAAGCGAGAAATTGCTCTTTGGTTTTAAGAGTTGATTGGCTCAATCAATTGGTTAAAAAGCTCATTTGAATAGAAAGTATAGTCACATAAAAAAGAAAGGACTAACTTCGTCCTTTCTCATTCTTAGCTTTTCTTCAACCCACTACAGTTAACAAAGAGCCTTAATTCTTAAAAATTGATAGAGTTGACAAATGGTAGAAAAAAGCCCTTTTTACTAAGTTAAGTATCAACTACAGTTACGATTAGCATTCGTTACTTAACCCACTCACCATTATAGTTTACGTAGTAACCATCTACTGAGGTATTAACAGCTAGAGCACCTGAACCATATGCATAGTACCATTTACCATTGACTTGGAACCAGCCTGTTTTCATATCTCCATTACTTGCATTTAGATAGTACCATATTGAACCATCTTTCACCCAACCTGTCTTCATATCACCGTTTTGAGCATCTAGATAATACCACGTTGAACCATCTTGATACCAGCTAGTCGCCATCACTCCTGATGAACGGAGATAGTACCACTTGTTACCAAGATATTGCCAACCAGTTTGCATGATTCCAGTTTTTGGATCCAAGTAGTACCATGGAGCAGGTTTGCTTCTATCAATGTCAATAGTAACATGAAAATCTTGAGTCCAACCCTTAGCAACTTCACCAATTGGTAGTGGATTGTAAGAATCATCGCCAAAATTTCCTAGCTTATTTAAATAATACCAATTGCCGTCTTCATAAATCCAGCCTGTCTTTACAGCATAATTATTATCAAAATAATAAGTTCTCTTTTCAGCAGATAGAGGATATTGTTCACCGTATACTTTTCCTGTATTTTCAGACGTTTTTGTCTCTAGTACTTGTTTATCGGTTTGTTCTAGCAAAGCACCATCTTGTCCAAAATAGTACCACTTCTCCTGAAGGCCAATTTCGAAGACTGGACGATTATCAAATAAATCATCACGATAACCTGTTCCAGGAATTTCTAAGTATTGCCATCCAACTACCATTTCTCCTTTATCACCAAAATAGTAAGTTTTACCGTCTATTTTATGCCAATAGATTGCTTTATGATCATCTTTTACATAATATTTTCTATTATCCTTATCAACAAATCGGCCACCTGTGGTATTCGCAAATACCGTATTTGTAGCTAGCAAACCAAAGAAAAATACTGTCAGTCCAACTTGCATAATTTTTTTCAAAATTTTCATCTATATACCCTCCAATATTAAATCCACTCACCAGATGAGGCGAAATTATAAACTTTACCATTTGTCTATTCTTCTGAACAAACTGTTGATAGGGAATTGTATTACCAAATGCAAGAACACTTAGTAATACAAATATAACTATTTTTTTAATTCCACGATTTCTCCTCATCTTATATTATGAACCTCCTTTCTTTCTGCTTAATTCTAACACACATATGAAAATCAGTCAAGCTTTTATGTATATTTTGACTTTTTTGGGGGTTTATTACCATAAAGAATTATTTATTCCTTTAACTTGCTATTTTGAACTAAAAATTTTATAATGAAATTAAGCAAATAGGAAGGTTTATTATCTTTAATGAATACACTCGCAGAGAAATTCAGATTGAAAAGAAAAGAGTTGAGACTCTCCCAACAAATTCTTGCAGAAGGAATTTGTGAACAAAGCCAGATTAGTAAAATTGAGAGAGGGCATTTCATTCCCTCCGCAGACCTTTTGTTCAAACTTTCACAACGACTTGAAGTACCATTAGATTATTTTTTTAATGAACAAATTGAAATTAAATCTAACCTCTCTAATTTCAAGCAATTATCTGCTCAACTATTAGATGACAGAAATTATGACGATTTGGAATATATTTATAGAATAGAGATTGAACGAAGTACTTTTCTAACACTAGAAGACCGAACTTACCTTGAGTGGATTAAAGCTATTATTGACTTCTATCAATATGACAGTAAGCGTGAGGCTATTTCTTCATTGGAAAATATATTATTAAAAGTCTCCTCAAATACTCTGATTTATTTAAAGGTATTGAATACTCTATCTAATTTCTATTCCTTAGTGGGTCGTGAACAAGAATATGAGGCAAACTACTCTCATTTGATGGAGTTATATCAGACAAAAAATTTTGAGCATCAAGAGTTTTTATTTGGCTACATCAGAGTTCGTTACAACTATGCTCACTACCTAGTGTCAAAGAAAAAA
>NZ_AEDV01000007.1 GCF_000148545.1 Streptococcus mitis SK597
TTCTTTGATTTTCATTGAGTATAATCAGTCTAGACTTGCTTGCTCTGAACTAGGGATTTGATAGGAATATCAAGATAAGAAAAAACAGCCGAGGGTAATCCTTTCGGCTGTTTTTGATGGGGAAAACTAAAGTGTAATGCTGTTGCTTTTAGAGATTTTCATGAACAAGAGCAAGGAAGCTACTGTTAGAACAGTCAGGATAGTTGACAAGGCTGCGGCTACACCGTAATTTCCTCTGAGAACCTCTGTATAAATAGCTACAGTCATTGTTCTTGTTTTGACATTGTAGAGGAGGATAGAAGTAGAGAGTTCTGAAATCATTGTGACCCAAGATAGGATGGCTCCAGAAATAATACCAGATAGCATCATTGGAGTTGTAATCTTGGCAAAGGTATTGAGACGGCTACTTCCTAAGCTTTCCGCGGCTTCTTCAATACTTGGGGCTATTTGTTGTAAGCTAGCAACAGATGAGCGAATAGTATAAGGCAATCTTCTGACAGATAGGGACATAATCAAGATGAAAGCAGTTCCTGTAATCATAAGAAATCCACTTCCAAATAGGCCAGTATTGAAGGAAGAAATGAAGGCAATCCCTAGAACGGTTCCTGGTACAATATAAGGGACCATACTGAGGCTGTCAATTAAGTTTGTAAACAAATTCCGTTTTCTAACGGCTAGGTAGGAGATAAATGTTGCGAATAGGACAACTAGAACTAAGGCAATCAAAGGGATACGAATGGTATTGAAAATAGCAGAGCCCATACGATTGAAAGCTACCTTGTAACTGTTTAGAGAATAACCTTTGACAAATACCATACCTGATGTTTTTAGGAAAGAAGTATAAATCAAGTAGACTTGAGGTAGAACAGAGAACAAGATAATTCCGTAGACTGTTGCATAAATGGCAGCCATTTTTCCTTTTGTGGTTTTTTTAGGCTCAATTGGATGGAGCGAATTCATACTGAAACTGTAGCGGTTTGAGATGTATTTTTGGATAAGGAAAATCGCCAAGGCAATGATAATCGCCATAATTGCTAAAGCAGATGCAAAAGCAGAATTTCCTCCAACCTCGCTAATAAATTGGGTATAAATCAGGACAGGGAAAGTCCGGTATCCTTCACCAATCAACATAGGCGTTCCAAAGTCTGAGAATGCTCTCATAAATACAAGTAGGGCAGCTGCTAGTAAGGTTGGAACTAGGAGAGGTAAAACAACCGTTACGATACGCTTAAATCCGAAGGACCCCATGCTTTCAGCAGCTTCAAGTAGAGAATTGTCAATACTTTTCATTGTCCCAGCAACGTATAGAAATACCAGTGGGAATAGTTGTAGTGTAAAGACAAGTACAATTCCTTTGAATCCATAAATATCAATAGCTGGAAGATGAAGGGCATTTGTCAGGAATTTAGTGATGACCCCATTTCGTCCCAGCAAGAGAATCCAGGAGTAGGCTCCCACGAAAGGAGCTGACATAGAAGCAATGATAATCAATATTTGTAGAAATTTCTTTCCCTTGAAGTCATACATAGAGAAGAGATAAGCTAATAGGGTTCCTACGACTAAGGAAGTGACAGTAGCGGTAATGGAAACCTTGAAACTGTTGACGAGTGTCTCAGAGTAGTAGGCTTTACTAAAGAAAGTGACAAAATTAGCTAGTGAGAATTGTCCTTCATGTATGAGTGCTTGCTTGAGCACGGTAACGATAGGATAAACGAGAAAGACAAGATAAGTAAGAAAGATGAAGAAAGAGGAGGCTGTCCAAATATTTAGTTTTTTACGTTCCATGGTTGACTCCTTTTATCAGGTTTTGTGAACCATCTGCAGAAAAGACGTTTAATTTTTGAGTATTGATTCGTAGACGAATACGATCGCCTTTTTGTAGATCTTCTTCAAAAGTTGACTCTTCGCTAACTTGAATTTTTGAGGCAAATCCTGTTTCGATGAAATACTCCGTATTTAGTCCAAGATAGACGCTATCGCTAATAGTTCCTTCAATATCTCCAGATTCATCTTTGATAAACTCTTCAGGACGAATACTTACATGAATAGCTTGTGCCTCAGCCTGATCAAGAGCTGGCATTCGAAGGGCATAGCCATCTGAAAAGACGATATAAGCGCCGTCGCTCCGTTTTTCGAGATTAGCAGGGATAATATTTGTGCGTCCGATAAAGGTTGCTACAAACTCATTAGCTGGTTTATGATAGAGTTCTTTTGGCCGACCGATTTGTTGGATGACTCCGTCTTTCATAACAGCAATTTGATCTGAAATAGCCATAGCTTCTTCTTGGTCGTGGGTCACATAAACAGTTGTAATTCCCACTTCGTGTTGGATTTCTCGAATGGCTTGACGCATATCCAAGCGAAGTTTGGCATCTAGGTTACTGAGCGGCTCGTCCATGAGGAGAACACTTGGATTAACAGCTAAGGCACGTGCCAAGGCGACACGTTGTTGTTGTCCACCACTGAGTTTATCGGGCTTCCGATCCGCATATTGAGCAATTTGCATGAGTTCAAGATACTTGTTGGTCTGTTGAATCAATTCTTCTTTTGGAACTTTCTTTTGCTTGAGACCAAAAGCAACATTATCTCGAACAGTCAAATGTGGGAAAATAGCGTAGTTTTGGAAAACCATCCCGATATTGCGTTTGCTGGGTTCCATATTATTGATTTTTGTATCATCGAAGTAAAATTCTCCACCTTCGATACTGTTGAAACCTGCAATCATACGAAGAAGGGTCGTTTTCCCACATCCTGAAGGTCCAAGAAGGGTAAAGAGACTTCCTTTTGGAATTGTAATGTTCAAATTCTCAATAACAGGGACATCGTGGTAGATTTTTTTGGCGTTAATAATTTTGATCTCACTCATAGTGAACCTCTTTTACTGTTTAGATTGGATATCTGTAAAGACTTCGTTGTATTTCTTAACGATATCTGATTTATTCTTAATGACATAATCATAATCTTCAGTGAGTGTTTTGATTTTGTCAATTGGTTTCATATTTTCGCTTGTTTTA
Organism: Streptococcus mitis SK597; assembly: GCF_000148545.1. Lineage (GTDB taxonomy): Bacteria > Bacillota > Bacilli > Lactobacillales > Streptococcaceae > Streptococcus > Streptococcus mitis_C. Next base: position 3,015 of record NZ_AEDV01000007.1, read on the forward strand.
GCATTTTTACGAACAGGACGGTTAGTAGTGGTTGTGCCAAGTGTATCTTGTACTTCTTGAGAGATAATAAAATCGATAAATTTCTTGGCATTTTCCATATTTTTCGCTTTTTTAACGATAGCAGCACTAGCAGGTAGGAAGACGGTTCCTTCTTTTGGATAGACTACCTTGATATTAGCTCCGTCATTTAAGAGTTTAACTGCTGGATCTTCATAAGAGAGACCAACAGCCATTTCTCCGTCAGCGACTGCTTTATAGACACCAGATGAGCTTGAACCGATTTTACCATCAATAAGTGTGAAGAGATCTTTTACATAGCCCCAAGCTTTATCATCTTTGTAGCCACCTTGTGCTTGTAGCATATTAGTTAATTGAGCAAAAGCGCTAGAAGAATTGGCTGGGTCGGCAGTTGCAATTTTCCCTTTTAATTCAGGTTTGAGAAGGTCGCTATATCCTTCGATATTCATGCCTTTTGTTAAATCAGGATTGACGATTAAAACACTACCATCTAGTGTATAAGGTGTAGAGTAGCCAGTTGTGTTTTGATATTCTTTGATAACATTATCATTTTCTTTTGAAGTATAGTTTTCAAAGAGTTCTCCGTGGGTAGCATATTGTGTATAAGAACCACCAAAGATGACATCGGCTACAGGAGCTTCTTTTTCTGACTCTAGTTTTTTGAAAAGTTCTCCAGTACCAGCTTGAATCAGTTCTACTTTGATACCATATTTTTCTTCAAAGGCAGGAATAGTTGCTCCGATTAAGCCCTCTGAGTTTGGTGAATAAACGACTAGCGAACCGCCGTCTCCTTTATCAGATGAATCGCCATCGGCAGATTCATTAGAAGAACAAGCAGCAAGACCAAAAAGAGCTAGTCCGCAAGCAGCATAATACATCCATTTCTTTTTCATGATGGATACCTCCGTTGTGTTATTTAAGTTTATTTTAAAATAATGTAAGCGTTTTTAAAACCGATAATTCTATTCTATTAGAGTAAAATTCTCTACAAACACGGAAGTAATCTTTTTGATTTTATAGTAGGGTTTGACAGTTAATCATTGGAAAGTCAAATTTTATTTTTTAGATTGGATATCTGTAAAAATATCATTGTACTTTTTAAGAATAGTAAATTTATTTTTAATGACATAATCGGAATCTTCAGTGGCAATATTGATTTCTGTCATAGCTTTCATATTTTTATTGGTTTTAGCATTTTTACGAATAGGTCTGATTGTAGTTTCAGTTCTTAGCTTATCTTGGATTTCTTGAGAAAGGAGGAAATCGATAAATTTCTTAGCATTGTCCATGTGTTTGGCGTTTTTGACGATAGCTGCGTTACCAGGTAAAAAGACGGTTCCTTCTTTTGGATAAATGACTTTTACATCAACTCCGTCGTTTAAAAGTTTTAAGGCAGGATCTTCATAGGTGAGTCCTACAGCCATTTCTCCATCGGCGACAGCTTTGTAAACATTTGAAGAACTAGATGCAATCTTTCCATCTACCAGGGTAAATAGATTTTTCACATAGGTCCAAGCTTGTTCATTTTCGTATCCACCTTGATCGACAAGCATGTTTGTTAATTGAGCAAAGGCGCTAGATGCGTTACTTGGATCAGCAGTAGCAATTTTTCCTTTTAATTTAGGATTGAGTAGATCATTGTAGCCTTCAATTTTTATATCTTTTGTAAGGGATGAATTGGCAATGATGACACTGACATCAAGTGTATAAGGCGTATAGAATCCTGTTTTATTTTGATATTCAGGGATTATCTGGTCGTTCTCTTGAGAAATATAAGGTTCAAAAAGATTTTCGTTAGAAGAGAAGAGGGCGTAGGAGCCTCCGAAAATGACATCAGCTACAGGGGATTCTTTTTCGGCCTCAGCTTTTTTGAACAATTCACCAGTGCTGGCTTGTACTAAGTCAACCTTAATACCATATTTTTCTTCGAAGGCTGGGATTGTTTCTTCGATAAGATCTTCAGGGTTAGGCGAGTAGACAACCAAAGTGTTATCTGAATCTTTTTCAGTGCTAGTTTCTGCTTCTATAGGTGAAGAACATCCTGATAAAGAAAGGAATATCCAGCCACAAGAGAGAAAGAATAGTATTTTTTTCATAAGTATCTCCTTTTTTACGAACATTTTCTCTACCTAGATTGTTAATGTCTTTAAATTGTAGAGTCCTACAGGATATAATAAAAACCTTAAAGAAATCTAAAACGGGGAATAGGAAATGGGTGTCTCGAGCAAGGATGGGTAAACTGTAGCTGAGATTTCGATGGGAAGTATAAAATAAAAAGATTGCTACAGTAGAGTTGAGCAATCCTTTTACATCAATGATTTTTATCCATAAGTTTTAATTCTTTTGGAGAAATATGGAGATATTTTTTAAAAACTTTAGCAAAATATTTATAGTCTGAAAATCCAACTTGTTCAGAGATATCGCTTAAGGGAGAATTAGGGGACTCAGCCATTTTATCTATAGCTTGCTTGAGGCGGTAGCGTAAGATATATTCATTTAGCGTCATGGGGAAGTCTTCTTTGATAACCTTATATAGATAGCTTTCGCTATAGTTTAAAGCTTCAGCAATAGTCGCAATCGTAAAATGCTCTGCATAATGCTTGTGGACAAAGGAAATAATTTGCTGAATGATTTGGTTTTGTGTATCAACCTGTTGGATAGAGGTGAGTAAAGTTTGATATTCTTCTAAAAAAGGAGTTTCTTGATAGGTGCTACCTTGTAATCGCAAAACAATGTTTTGAAGACATTCTGTCAATTCCTTGGTATCAATTGGCTTGGATAAGAAATCAACTGCTCCGTATTGCATGGCTTTTTTGGCATTTTGAAAATCGTTATAACCTGATAAGATAACTTTTTCATAGGAGAGAGTACGAGTGGCTTCGAACATCATAAAAGCATCCATAATTGGCATTGTGATGTCTGTTAAGACAATATGAGGTTCTTTTTCTTGGATGAGTCTCATTCCCTCTTGACCGTGACTGGCAGTTCCTACGACTTGGATACCCAAGGCAGAGTAGTCTACGGCAATCTCTAGCCATTTTCGGATGAGGTGTTCGTCTTCTACGATAATGAGCTTAAACATGAGTTAGTCCTTTCGTTATAAATTTGACCCAAGTTTCTCCTTGGCGATTGACTCCTAAATCTAGCTGGACATCAGAAAAGAAATTGCTCAATCGTTTGTAGCTGTTCACGATGCCATGCTGGGTATGAGGGCTTTCTAAAGAGTCTAAAATAGCGAGTCGCTCTTGTTTTGTGAGCCCTCCGGCATTATCCTTGACCAAAAAAGTCAGAGAATCTTCTTCCAAGGTAATTTGGATATCTATATGAAGATCAATACGGTATTGCATCCCATATTTTATAGCATTTTCTACTAGAGGAAGCAAGAAAAGTTTAGGAATAGGCTGATTATCAACAGTTTCTGGGCAGACAATATCATAGGAAAAGTGCTCGAAACGAATCTTATGAATAATAAGGTAATCCTCTATAATCTTTAAATCTTGACAAATGGTTGTTTCTTTTTCTAAATCCGTGATACTGTAGCGAAGAATGCGCGTGAGGTTTTGAATCAGGTCTTGTGTGAGAGCAGCATCCATTAAAGAAGTGATTTTAATCGTCTCAAGTGTATTGTAGAGAAAATGAGGATTGAACTGAGCTTCCAGCATTTTTCTTTCAAAAATCCACTTTTCTTTTTCTATGGTCAACATTTTTTGATGAAGTTGATCTAATTCGTACAACATATTGTTGATTTTTTCTGCCATAAACTCAAACTCATCACCTGTTTGTAGAGAAAGCCTTTTTTCTGCTTGTTTAGGAATTTCTTGAAGTTGATAAACCAAACTTTCAATAGGAACAGCATTGTGTGTAGCAATCTTATGAGCAATTCGTCTCGCTTGCCAGAAGTAGAGGAAGAATATACATAAGGTGAGGACGGAGGCTAGACCGAGTAAGCTAGGAATGGGAAAGAAGGATTGAAAAGTATAGATTGAAAAAATAGCACCGACTTTTTCTTTTTGAACAATAAGCGGTTCATTCGCATACCAGTGGGTGCGAGAGTGTAGGAGTTTTTCATCCAATTTTTCAAGAGTGGAACGAGTAAACTGATTTGTATTGTTGGAAAACATATTTCCAAAGCTATCGGTAATGATGTATTTGGAATTGATCATTGGGAAACTTGAAATGAAATCATTCTCATTTACGAAAGCAATAGTATAGGCCTTAACTCGTTGGTTTTGAAGTAGTGGTTTGATAAAGAGTGTGTAATGTTGCTTATCTGAAGAGAGTGCAATTTTTTCTGTAACTTTTTCTTGAGAAGGATTTTGAATGAGCAGTTTTAGATAGTAGGGGGATAAAATACTTTCTTGGTGATTTCGATTGGTACTGAATAGTAATTCACCTGTATCGCTTAGGATAATGAGGTCAGAACTAAGTTTTAATTTAGCTTTTGTCTCGTAAAATAAGCTAAAGACTTCTCTCTCTGTGTGTTTGCCATCCAAAAATCCTGGAATCATTTTATGGTTCATGGTAGTCAGGAGCTCACTATTTGCTTCTTTCATCTCTTGAACTTGTTTGACAATCTGTCTCGTGTCTTTAGAGAGTTGCTGCTTTTGTAAAAAATAGGAAAAACCAAAAAGTAAAATGAGTAGTAAAAGTGAGGTCACAAAGGCTGCGATAGAGCTTCTATGGAGAATTTCTTTTTGGAGAGATTTTTTAAAGGAATGAGACATCCGCTACCTCCTTGGAAGGGTTTTCTGTTATAAGTATAGCAGTTTAAAAATTCTAGAGCAAGGTAAAATAGAAAAGGTTTGGCTAAAATTTTTTAGCTAAACCTTTTGAAAAGTTAAGTATGTATTATAGATGCTTGTTATCTGCAAATAGCTAGAGCATTTCAGGGAGATAAACTAGAAATAACAATTAATATGATGGTTCAGAAATACCTTTTGATAATCAATAAGATCTTCGGGATGAAGTGCGTTGACTCCATCCATTTCATATTTCCGATTTAATAAACGATATTTGTTTTCACCAAATTGATGAAAAGGGAGTAGTTGAACTTGGTCGATATTTAATGAGTTAAATAGAGTAGCGAATTCTTCTGCATCCTCTAAACTATTGTTAAAATCAGGAATAACCGGGATTCTTAAAACGATAGTTTTATGTTGAGAAAAAGCATAATGAATGTTTTTAATAATCATTTGATTAAAAACCCCAGTCACTTTTTTATGTTTTATAGAATTATAATGTTTTAGGTCTGTGTAGATAAAATCCACATATTGGATTAAATCAACAAATTTTTCATGATCAACAAAGGCAGTAGTTTCAATGGCAGTGTGTATGTGATGTTCTTTAGCTGACTTTAAGATGGCTTTAGCAAATTCAAACTGAGCAAATATTTCACCCCCTGATAAAGTTAAACCTCCACCGGATTCTTCGTAAAATTCTTTATCTTTTAATACCTCTGTAATAATTTCTTCTACAGTTTTTTCTTCACCGACTAAAGTGAATTTTTCTCGTTGAGCATCTTTCATTTTTTCAGGTTTCATTCTTTGAGATTCAGGATTAGAACACCATGGACAGCGCAGAGGACATCCTTTTAAAAAAACAGTTGTACGAATACCCGGACCGTCATGAATTGAAAAGTGTTGAATATTAAAAATAATTCCTTTAGATATTTCCATAAGAGTTCCTCCTCTTTATAATTCTATCCTATCACAAAAACGAAAGAAAAACAATTACGAACGAAAGTTTAATTTGTTGTTTTTTGCTTTTTATTTTGGTAGAATAAAACGGAGGTGTAAAATGAAAAGATTGGAACAAATTATTAAATTAGTATCAGAATATGAAAAGATTGATGTTAATACATTATCGGAAAAATTAAATGTATCGAAAGTAACGATTAGAAAAGATTTAGATAAATTAGAGTCAAAAGGTTTATTACACAGAGAGCATGGATATGCTGTGTTAAATAGTGGAGATGACTTAAATGTACGCTTGTCAATTAATTATGAAATTAAGAGAAAAATTGTTCAAGAAGCAGTAAAATTGGTATCAGATAATGAAACAATAATGATAGAATCTGGTTCAACCTGTGCTTTACTTGCTGAGGAAATTTGCAAGCAGAAAAGAAATGTCACTATTGTAACAAATTCATTTTTTATAGCAAATTTTGTAAGAGGTTATGATTCATGTCGTGTTATTGTTCTTGGTGGAGAGTTTCAGAAAGATTCACAGGTTACCGTAGGACCTTTATTAAAAGAAATGATACAGACTTTTCATGTGCGTCAAGCTTTTGTTGGGACAGATGGCTACGATAAAGAGATGGGCTTTACAGGAAAAGATTTAATGCGCAGTGAGGTAGTTCAATATATTTCAGCAGCGTCGGATAAAGTCATTGTCCTAACTGACTCAAGTAAATTTGATAAAAGGGGTACGGTAAGAAGATTTGCTTTAAGTCAAGTCTATGAAGTAATAACAGACGAAAAACTTTCTAAACAAAATATAGCTACATTAGAAAATGCTGGGATAATGGTTAAGGTAGTTTCGTAAGAGGTTAAGTGTATGAATCAAGATAGGAATAAACTGCTCTCTAAAATTGCTTATCTGTATTATATTGAAAACTTAAATCAGTCACAAATAGCAGCAAAATTAGGAATTTATAGAACCTCTATTAGTAGAATGTTAACAGAAGCAAGGAATGCAGGAATTGTTAAAATTGAAATAGAGAATTTTGATACCAATATGTTTAAGTTGGAAAATTATGTAAAAGAAAAATATGGTTTGGAAAGTTTAGAAATTATTCCAAATGAATTTGATGATAATCCAACAATTTTATCTGAAAGAATTTCTCAAGTTGCAGCAGGTGTCCTTAGGAATTTAATTGATGATAATATAAAAATTGGCTTTTCTTGGGGGAAAAGTTTAAGTAATTTAGTAGATTTAATCCACAGCAAAAGTGTCCGAAATGTTCACTTCTATCCTCTAGCAGGTGGTCCTAGTCACATACACGCTAAATACCATGTGAATACACTAATTTATGAAATGTCTAGAAAATTTCATGGAGAGTGTACATTTATGAATGCAACAATTGTGCAAGAAAATAAATTGTTAGCAGATGGTATTTTGCAATCAAGATATTTTGAAGATTTGAAAAATAGTTGGAAAGATTTAGATATAGCTGTGGTTGGGATTGGTGATTTTAGTAACAAAGGAAAACATCAATGGTTAGACATGCTTACAGAGGATGACTTTAAAGAATTAACCAAAGTTAAAACTGTAGGAGAAATTTGTTGTCGATTTTTTGATTCAAAAGGTAAAGAAGTTTATGAGAACTTACAGGAAAGAACGATAGCAATCTCTTTAGAAGATTTAAAAAATATTCCTCAAAGTTTAGCTGTTGCTTATGGTGATACGAAAGTATCTGCGATTCTTTCTGTCTTGCGTGCTAATCTAGTAAATCATCTGATTACAGATAAAGATACAATTTTAAAAGTTTTAGAAGAAGATGGTGATTTTTCTTTTCGAAATATTTTATGCGAGTGAAAATGATAGACTGATCAGTTTATCGTTTTTTCTTTTTAGCTAATTGCACATTTGTGCTTATATAAATAAAAATTGTTTATTTGTTGATTTTTGGATTGACAAGTTTATTATGTAGTTGTATTCTATAGTTACAAAAGAAAATTTTAAAATTTCAAATGAAAAAAGCTTTTTACATAGTGAAATGAGGAGGAATTTATGGAAATTATTGTTCCAGATCAAATTATCATGGGTTTAATTTTATATGCTGGCGATGCGAAACAACATATTTATAAAGCGTTAGATTATATAAAAAACGGTACATGTGAACGATGTGAAGAAGAAATCCAGTTAGCTGATGCAGCCTTATTAGAAGCCCATAATCTACAAACAAAATTCTTGGCACAGGAAGCGTCTGGTACAAAGACAGAAATAACAGCTCTCTTTGTTCATTCACAAGATCATCTCATGACTAGTATGACGGAGATTAATTTAATCAAAGAAATTATTAGTTTGAGAAAAGAACTTCATAAAAAATAATACTAGAGTATTAACATAGAGGAGGAAAATATAATGGTGAAGATTGGTTTGTTTTGTGCAGCAGGCTTTTCTACTGGTATGCTTGTAAATAATATGAAAATTGCAGCTCAATCTAGTGGAGTTGAGGCAGAAATAGAGGCGTTTTCTCAGTCTAAATTAGCGGATTATGCCCCAAATCTAGATGTTGCACTGTTGGGGCCTCAAGTTGCTTATACATTAGATAAATCAAAAGAAATTTGTGATAAGTGTGATGTTCCGATAGCTGTTATTCCGATGATGGACTATGGTATGTTAGATGGGAAAAAAGTATTAGATTTGGCCCTATCTTTGATTAGTGGGTAAGAAAAGGAGATTTATTATGGCAAAGATGGATGTTCAAAAAATCATTGCACCTATGATGAAGTTTGTGAATATGCGTGGCATTATAGCTTTAAAAGATGGTATGTTAGCAATTTTGCCATTGACAGTAGTTGGTAGTTTATTCTTGATTATGGGACAATTGCCATTTGAAGGATTAAACAAGAGCATTGCTAGTGTATTTGGAGCAAATTGGACAGAGCCGTTTATGCAAGTATATTCAGGAACTTTTGCGATTATGGGTCTAATTTCTTGTTTTTCAATTGCCTATTCTTATGCTAAGAATAGCGGAGTAGAGGCTTTGCCAGCTGGGGTTCTATCTGTATCTGCATTCTTTATTTTGCTAAGATCATCTTATATCCCTAAACAAGGTGAGGCAATTGGGGATGCTATTAGTAAAGTTTGGTTTGGAGGTCAAGGAATTATCGGTGCTATCATTATAGGTTTGGTAGTAGGAAGTATTTATACCTTCTTTATAAAGAGAAAAATTGTTATTAAGATGCCAGAACAAGTTCCACAAGCTATTGCCAAACAGTTTGAAGCAATGATTCCAGCATTTGTAATTTTCTTACTTTCTATGATTGTATATATTTTAGCTAGCTCATTGACTAATGGCGGAACATTCATAGAAATGATTTATTCTGCTATTCAAGTTCCATTGCAAGGTTTAACTGGATCTTTGTATGGTGCAATTGGAATTGCATTCTTTATATCATTTTTGTGGTGGTTTGGTGTTCATGGACAATCGGTAGTAAATGGAGTAGTGACAGCTCTGCTTTTATCTAATCTTGATGCTAATAAAGCTATGTTAGCCTCTGGGAATCTATCATTAGAAAATGGTGCACATATTGTTACTCAACAATTTCTAGATTCATTTTTAATTCTATCTGGTTCAGGGATTACGTTTGGACTTGTAGTTGCGATGCTTTTTGCATCAAAATCTAAACAGTACCAAGCGTTAGGGAAAGTAGCAGCTTTTCCAGCAATATTTAACGTAAATGAGCCAGTTGTATTTGGATTTCCGATTGTCATGAATCCAGTTATGTTTGTACCTTTCATTCTTGTTCCTGTACTTGCAGCTGTTATAGTATATGGAGCTATTGCAACAGGTTTCATGCAGCCATTTTCAGGAGTTACATTACCTTGGAGCACCCCAGCTATTATATCAGGATTTATGGTTGGTGGATGGCAAGGAGTTATTACTCAGCTGGTGATATTAGCGATGTCTACATTAGTTTATTTCCCATTCTTTAAAGTACAGGATCGTTTAGCTTATCAGAATGAAGCATGATAATTCTAAAAAAACATTTGTGTATTATCATTAAACACACACATTTGTGCTAAAAATTAGAGAGTTAAAGTTTTTCTAGTTAAAAGCTTGAAATTTTCTAAAAAACCAGGTATTATATTTTCGAAAGAAACAAAAATATTTTCGAAAGAAAGGTGTTTATTATGGTAAATAAAGAAGTAGCAAGAACGACAATTAAGACAGAATATTTTGGTAGCCTTACTGAAAGGATGAACAAATATCGAGAAGATGTTTTAAATAAAAAACCTTATATTGATGCTGAGAGAGCGGTTCTAGCAACACGCGCTTATGATCGATATAAGGAACAACCTAATGTCCTAAAACGCGCCTATATGCTGAAAGAAATTTTGGAAAATATGACTATCTATATCGAAGAAGAATCTATGATTGCGGGAAATCAAGCTTCTTCCAATAAAGATGCTCCTATTTTTCCAGAATATACGCTAGAATTTGTTCTCAATGAGTTGGATCTTTTTGAAAAGCGTGATGGAGATGTTTTCTATATTACTGAAGAAACAAAAGAACAACTTAGAAGTATTGCTCCATTTTGGGAAAATAATAATTTACGTGCTAGAGCTGGTGCCTTGTTACCTGAAGAAGTGTCTGTTTATATGGAAACAGGATTCTTCGGTATGGAAGGTAAGATGAATTCTGGAGATGCTCACTTAGCAGTTAACTATCAGAAACTGTTGCAATTTGGTTTAAGAGGTTTTGAAGAGCGAGCTCGTAAAGCGAAAGCAGCTCTAGATTTAACAGATCCAGCAAGTATTGATAAATATCATTTTTACGACTCTATATTTATCGTAATCGATGCTATTAAAGTATATGCAAATCGCTTTGTTGCTCTTGCTAAAAATTTAGCCGAAAATGCAAATCCTAAACGTAAGAAAGAATTACTTGAGATTGCAGATATTTGTTCTCGAGTCCCATATGAACCGGCAACTACTTTTGCAGAAGCTATTCAATCAGTTTGGTTTATTCAATGTATTTTACAAATTGAATCTAATGGCCACTCTCTTTCATATGGTCGTTTTGATCAATATATGTATCCATATATGAAGGCTGATTTAGAAAGTGGTAAAGAAACAGAAGATAGCATTGTTGAACGTCTGACAAATCTCTGGATTAAGACAATTACAATTAATAAGGTTCGCAGTCAAGCACATACATTTTCTTCAGCAGGAAGTCCTTTATATCAAAATGTTACAATTGGTGGACAGACTCGAGATAAGAAGGATGCTGTTAACCCATTATCTTATTTGGTATTAAAATCAGTTGCACAAACCCATCTACCGCAACCTAATCTAACTGTACGTTACCATGCAGGTTTAGATGCTCGTTTCATGAATGAGTGTATTGAAGTAATGAAACTTGGTTTTGGTATGCCTGCATTTAATAATGATGAGATTATTATTCCTTCTTTTATTGCAAAAGGAGTATTGGAAGATGATGCTTATGATTACAGTGCCATTGGATGTGTTGAAACGGCAGTTCCAGGGAAATGGGGCTATCGTTGCACAGGTATGAGTTATATGAACTTCCCTAAGGTTCTACTTATCACGATGAATGATGGAATTGATCCGGCTTCGGGTAAACGGTTTGCACCAAGCTTTGGTCATTTTAAGGATATGAAGAACTTTTCTGAATTAGAAAATGCTTGGGATAAAACACTAAGATATTTGACACGAATGAGTGTTATTGTTGAAAATTCTATTGATTTATCATTGGAACGAGAAGTTCCTGATATTCTATGTTCAGCATTGACTGATGATTGTATTGGTCGTGGAAAACACCTTAAAGAAGGTGGAGCAGTATATGATTATATATCAGGTTTGCAAGTTGGAATTGCAAATTTGTCGGATTCATTAGCTGCAATTAAAAAATTGGTATTTGAGGAAGAACGTATAAGCCCAAGTCAGCTTTGGCATGCACTGGAAACAGATTATGCCGGAGAAGAAGGTAAGGTCATTCAAGAAATGTTGATTCATGATGCACCTAAGTACGGTAATGATGATGATTATGCTGACAAATTGGTTACTGCTGCTTATGACATTTATGTTGATGAAATTGCTAAATATCCTAATACACGTTATGGAAGAGGTCCTATTGGAGGGATTCGTTATTCAGGAACATCTTCTATCTCAGCCAACGTAGGACAGGGACGTGGAACATTAGCAACGCCAGATGGACGCAACGCGGGTACACCGTTAGCAGAGGGTTGTTCACCATCACATAATATGGATCAACACGGCCCTACATCTGTTTTAAAATCGGTTTCAAAATTACCAACAGATGAAATCGTAGGTGGGGTTCTCTTAAATCAGAAAGTGAATCCTCAAACGTTAGCCAAAGAAGAAGATAAATTAAAACTAATTGCTTTGTTACAAACATTCTTTAATCGTTTACATGGGTACCATATTCAATACAATGTTGTTTCCAGAGAGACGTTGATTGACGCTCAGAAACATCCTGAAAAACACAGAGACTTAATTGTTCGTGTTGCAGGATACTCTGCATTCTTCAATGTTCTTTCTAAGGCAACCCAAGATGATATTATAGGACGTACTGAGCATACATTGTAAAATAAAGAGGTTCTTTTTATGGAATTTATGCTTGACACATTAAATTTAGATGAGATTAAAAAGTGGTCTGAAATTTTACCGCTAGCTGGGGTAACTTCAAATCCCACTATTGCCAAAAGAGAGGGTTCTATTAATTTTTTTGAACGAATCAAAGATGTAAGAGAATTGATTGGCTCTACACCCTCTATTCATGTTCAGGTGATTTCTCAAGATTTTGAAGGCATCTTAAAGGATGCTCATGAAATTCGGAGACAAGCAGGAGATGATATATTTATCAAAGTACCTGTTACTCCAGCTGGATTACGTGCAATAAAGGTGCTAAAAAAAGAGGGCTACCATATCACTGCAACAGCTATTTATACAGTTATTCAGGGATTATTAGCTATCGAAGCAGGAGCGGATTACCTAGCTCCATATTATAATAGAATGGAAAATCTGAACATTGATTCAAATTCTGTCATTCGTCAATTAGCTCTTGCTATTGATAGACAGAACTCTCCTAGTAAGATTTTAGCTGCATCCTTTAAAAATGTAGCACAAGTAAATAATGCTTTAGCTGCAGGTGCGCATGCTGTTACAGCAGGAGCAGATGTTTTTGAATCAGCTTTCGCCATGCCATCTATCCAAAAGGCGATTGATGATTTTTCTGACGACTGGTTTGTTACTCAACATAGTCGTTCCATTTAGGTAGAAAGGAAACAAACATGAGAATTTTTGCTAGTCCTTCGAGATATATTCAAGGGGAAAATGCCTTGTTCGAAAATGCCAAATCAATATTGGATTTGGGGAATCGTCCTATTCTATTATGCGATCAGTTGGTTTATGATATTGTTGGAAAACGATTTGAAGATTACCTACATAGGTATGGTTTCCATATTGTTCTAGCTCAGTTTAATGGTGAAGCTTCTGACAATGAAATCAATCGAGTTGTTGCCTTGGCTGAGAAAGAAAATTGTGATAGTATTATCGGTCTTGGTGGGGGAAAGACGATTGATAGCGCAAAAGCTATTGCAGATTTGATTGAAAAGCCTGTTATTATTGCTCCAACAATTGCATCGACCGACGCACCTGTATCTGCTTTATCTGTTATTTATACAGATGAAGGTGCATTTGATCATTATCTATTTTATTCTAAAAATCCAGATTTAGTTTTGGTTGATACAAAAGTTATTTCACAAGCTCCTAAGCGTTTATTAGCGTCTGGTATTGCAGATGGTTTAGCAACTTGGGTTGAGGCGCGTGCGGTTATGCAGGCAAATGGAAAAACTATGTTGGGACAAGAACAAACGTTGGCTGGAGTTGCAATTGCGAAGAAATGTGAAGAAAGGCTGTTTGCAGATGGTTTACAGGCTATGGCAGCTTGTGAAGCTAAAGTGGTGACACCAGCATTAGAAAATATTGTTGAAGCTAATACTTTATTGAGTGGCCTAGGTTTTGAAAGTGGAGGATTAGCTGCGGCGCATGCAATTCATAATGGTTTTACTGCATTGACAGGTGACATTCATCATTTAACACATGGTGAAAAAGTAGCTTATGGAACTTTAGTACAACTATTATTGGAAAATAGACCTAAAGAAGAACTTGATAAGTATATTGAGTTTTACAAAAAAATTGGTATGCCAACAACTCTAAAAGAAATGCATTTGGATCAAGTTGGATATGATGATTTAATAAAAGTTGGTAAACAAGCAACTATGGAGGGTGAGACAATCCATCAGATGCCGTTTAAGATTTCGCCTTCAGATGTTGCTCAAGCTATCATCGCTGTAGACGCCTATGTAAATTCAAAATAAACAATAAGGACTACTGTTTTCCAAATGGTAGTCTTTTATTGATCCTCGTATTGAATCCGACGCTCTTCATAAATTAAAAAGCGACACAGGTTGTCGGCTATTTATTGTGAATACATTAATTAGCATTCCAGTCGTATCTTCGGTCTAAAATTAGTATTTTGTGTTGTAAGAGATAAGCTTCTTGTTTTGCTCTTTGATTTCCCGCATAACAATAAGATAAAAAAGTGGGTGATAGAGCAATTCAGAGCCATCAAAATTAATGAAATACAGTATACAGTTTTTTCTTTTAACACATTTCAAATTCCTTCAAAAATGGTATAATAGTAACATCACAAAATTGGAGAGAGACCATGAGTTTTTACAATCATAAAGAAATTGAGCCTAAGTGGCAGGGCTACTGGGCAGAACATCATACATTTAAGACAGGGACAGATGCATCAAAACCGAAGTTTTATGCTCTTGATATGTTCCCTTATCCGTCTGGAGCGGGTCTGCACGTAGGACATCCAGAAGGCTATACTGCAACCGATATTCTCAGCCGTTACAAACGTGCGCAAGGCTACAATGTCCTTCACCCAATGGGTTGGGATGCTTTTGGTTTGCCTGCAGAGCAATATGCTATGGATACTGGTAATGACCCAGCGGAATTTACAGCGGAAAATATTGCCAACTTCAAACGCCAAATCAATGCGCTTGGATTTTCTTACGACTGGGATCGTGAAGTCAATACAACAGATCCAAACTACTACAAGTGGACGCAATGGATTTTCACTAAGCTTTATGAAAAAGGCTTGGCCTATGAAGCTGAAGTGCCAGTAAACTGGGTTGAGGAATTGGGAACAGCCATCGCCAACGAAGAGGTTCTTCCTGACGGAACGTCTGAGCGTGGAGGCTATCCAGTTGTCCGCAAACCAATGCGCCAATGGATGCTCAAAATCACGGCCTACGCAGAGCGCTTGCTCAATGACTTAGATGAACTAGATTGGCCAGAGTCTATCAAGGATATGCAACGCAACTGGATTGGGAAATCAACTGGTGCTAATGTAACCTTCAAGGTTAAGGGAACAGACAAGGAATTCACAGTCTTTACCACTCGTCCTGATACTCTTTTCGGTGCGACTTTCACCGTTTTGGCTCCTGAGCATGAACTAGTAGATGCCATCACAAGCACAGAGCAAGCAGAAGCAGTTGCAGACTATAAACACCAAGCTAGCCTCAAATCTGACTTGGCTCGTACAGACCTTGCCAAAGAAAAAACTGGTGTCTGGATAGGTGCTTATGCCATCAACCCTGTCAATGGCAAGGAAATTCCAATCTGGATTGCAGACTACGTCCTTGCTAGCTATGGTACAGGTGCGGTAATGGCTGTTCCTGCCCACGACCAACGTGACTGGGAATTTGCCAAACAATTTGACCTTCCAATCGTAGAAGTACTTGAAGGTGGAAACGTTGAAGAAGCTGCCTACACAGAAGATGGCCTTCACGTTAATTCAGACTTCCTAGATGGACTCAACAAAGAAGACGCTATTGCCAAGATTGTGGCTTGGTTGGAAGAAAAAGGCTGTGGACAAGAGAAGGTTACCTACCGTCTCCGCGACTGGCTCTTTAGCCGTCAACGTTACTGGGGTGAGCCAATTCCTATCATTCATTGGGAAGATGGAACTTCAACAGCTGTTCCTGAAAGTGAATTGCCACTTGTCTTGCCTGTAACCAAGGATATCCGCCCTTCAGGTACTGGGGAAAGCCCATTGGCTAACTTGACAGACTGGCTTGAAGTGACTCGTGAAGATGGTGTCAAGGGTCGTCGTGAAACCAACACTATGCCACAATGGGCAGGTTCAAGCTGGTACTACCTCCGCTATATCGATCCACATAATACTGAAAAATTGGCTGATGAGGACCTTCTCAAACAATGGTTGCCAGTAGATATCTACGTTGGTGGAGCAGAGCATGCCGTTCTTCACTTGCTCTACGCTCGTTTCTGGCACAAATTCCTCTATGATCTCGGTGTTGTTCCGACTAAGGAACCATTCCAAAAACTCTTTAACCAAGGAATGATTTTGGGAACAAGCTACCGTGACCACCGTGGGGCTCTTGTGGCGACTGACAAGGTTGAAAAACGTGACGGTTCTTTCTTCCATATGGAAACAGGAGAGGAGTTGGAGCAAGCACCAGCCAAGATGTCTAAATCGCTCAAGAACGTTGTTAACCCAGATGATGTGGTGGAACAATACGGTGCTGACACCCTTCGTGTTTATGAAATGTTTATGGGACCACTTGATGCTTCAATCGCTTGGTCAGAAGAAGGTCTGGAAGGAAGCCGTAAATTCCTTGACCGTGTTTACCGTTTGATTACGAGTAAGGAAATCCTTGCAGAAAACAATGGCTCTCTCGACAAGGTTTACAACGAAACAGTTAAAGCTGTCACAGAGCAAATCGAGTCTATGAAATTCAACACAGCTATTGCCCAACTTATGGTTTTTGTCAATGCTGCCAACAAGGAAGACAAACTTTATGTAGACTACGCCAAAGGCTTTGTTCAGTTGATTGCACCATTTGCACCTCACTTGGCAGAAGAACTCTGGCAAACAGTTGCAGCAACAGGAGAATCTATCTCTTATGTAGCTTGGCCAACTTGGGATGAAAGCAAATTAGTTGAAGACGAAATCGAAATCGTTGTCCAAATCAAAGGAAAAGTCCGTGCTAAATTCATGGTAGCCAAAGACCTATCACGCGAAGAATTGCAAGAAATTGCTCTGGCTGACGAAAAAGTCAAGGCAGAAATTGACGGTAAGGAAATCGTGAAAGTGATTGCGGTACCGAATAAATTGGTTAATATTGTTGTGAAATAAAATAGGAATCCTTCAGAGTAGAATCTGGAGGATTTTTTGAATCTTCTTATGAAAGTATGATATACTATGGGCAACTATAAAGTTTGAAAAGTGAAACAAGGAGAAAGCTATGCCAGTAAATGAATATGGTCAGATGATTGGTGAGTCAATGGAAGGTTATACACCAGGTGCACTGCCTTCTATTGATTTCTTAGAAGGGCGTTATGCTCGAATAGAAGCTCTTTCAGTGGAAAAGCATGCGGAGGATTTATTAGCTATTTATGGTTCAGATACTCCTCGGGAGATGTGGACCTACCTCTTTCAGGAACCAGTGGCAGATATGGAGGAACTGGTTAGCCTTTTAAATCAGATGTTGGTTCGTAAGGACCGCTTTTACTATGCGATTGTAGACAAGGCAACTGGTAAGGCTTTGGGAACTTTTTCCCTCATGCGAATTGATCAGAATAACCGAGTAATAGAAGTGGGAGCTGTCACTTTTTCTCCAGAGCTAAGAGGCACACGGATAGGAACAGAAGCTCAGTATCTACTGGCTCGCTATGTCTTTGAAGACCTAAACTATCGTCGCTATGAGTGGAAATGCGATGCTCTTAACCTGCCATCAAGACGAGCTGCGGAACGTTTGGGCTTTGTCTATGAAGGAACCTTCCGTCAGGCAGTCATTTATAAGGGGCGTACGAGGGATACGGATTGGTTGTCTATGATTGATAAGGACTGGCCAAAAATCAAAGCTCGTTTGGAAATATGGTTGCGTCCTGAAAACTTTGATAAAAATGGACAACAGTACAAGAGCTTGAGAGAGCTTTAAGAGGTGTTGAGATGATTACTATTAAAAAGCAAGAAATTGTCAAGCTAGAGGATGTTTTGCATCTCTATCAGGCTGTCGGTTGGACAAATTATACCCATCAACCAGAGATGCTGGAGCAGGCCTTATCTCATTCATTAGCGATTTATGTGGCACTTGATGGCGATGCTGTGGTGGGCTTGATTCGTTTGGTTGGAGATGGATTCTCATCAGTATTGGTTCAGGATTTAATTGTTTTACCAATCTATCAGCGTCAAGGGATTGGTAGCGCCTTGATGAAAGAGGCTTTAGAGGATTACAAAGATGCCTATCAAGTCCAGCTGGTGACAGACCAGACAGAAAGAACCTTGGGATTCTATCGTTCTATGGGCTTTGAAATCTTATCCACCTATAATTGTATAGGAATGACTTGGATGAATCGAGAAAAATAACAAAACTAGTTTTTTCTTAAGCAAAGTTTAAGGATGGTCTAGTATTATATGGTCATTAAATAAAGACCTCCTAACTTTATTTAATGAAATCCTAAAACTTTTTTTCATCATAATCTCCTAATGAAGTCACCCAATCAGGTGGCTTTTTTTCTTGGATAGGTGATGGTGATAGAAATTTTTTGCAAAATAGTAAAATTTGAGAAAAGTTAAGCTAGTTTTAAGCTTCGTTTTGTATCATGTAGTTATTAAATAAAGACCTCCTAACTTTATTTAATAAAATCCTAAACTTTTCTTTTTCATAATAATCTCCCTTAACTCCACCCAATCAGGTGGAGTTTTTTGGCTCTATTTCAGGCTTTTGGGGACTATTCTAAAAATCATTTTTCGATAGCTTTCTCTAAATCTTATAAACTTTATTGGACAGATTCTAAAGTTGGAGAAGCTGAATTGATGAAGATATAAACCTTTGACAAATTTTGTGAACTATGGGATAATAAAAGGGAATTAAGTATTGTGTCTATATCATAGGCTAGAAAAGACCCCAAGCTCACGTCCAAATAAGCTTGGGGTCTTTTTGACACTATTTGTCCTTGTTTAGCCATTTATCGACTATACGAAGAACGACACCGACCACAATTGGTCCGATGATAGTTTTAAGTATTGTATCCATCATGGGCTATCTCACCTCCTTTCGCAGGCGGTGTAGAAGTGCCGAATAATATTATACCACATATGTGCTAAACTTAGGAGTCACCCAATCAGGTGGAGTTTTTTGACTCTATTTCAGGCTTTTGGAGACTATTCTAAAAATCATTTTTCGATATTTTTCGGTATTTTTCGGATTTTGGTCGGGGAATTGGCGGGGACTTTTTGAGATTTTGTCGGGGATTTTTTAGCGAATATGAGTAAGAAATAGGTCTGTTGTCGCTTCAGAAAGTTTTACCTCACTTTGAATTTAAGTGACTGTTAATTGAAGGACTAGAACTACTGTAATAATGCTCTTGGTTGTCAAGGAGTGAGTCATCATATTGTCGTACAGCGGTTAAAGAAGATATAAACCTTTGACAAATTTTGTGAACTATGGGATAATAAAAAGGAATTGAGTACTAGTTCTATATCATAGGCTAGAAAAGACCCCAAGCTCACGTCCAAATAAGCTTGAGGTCTTTTTTGACACTATTTGTCCTTGTTTAGCCATTTATCGACTAATCGAAGAACGACACCGACCACAATTGGTCCGATGATAGTTTTGAGTACTAATTCCATCATGGGCTATCTCACCTCCTTTCGCAGGCGGTGTAGCAGTGCCGTAGAATATTATACCACATAAGTGTTAAACTCGGGAGTCACCCAATCGGGTGGCTTTTTTGTTTGTGGCTTGGTTTTTTGATATAATAGAGCCATGAGTAGAATTTTAGATAATGAGATAATGGGGGATGAGGAGTTAGTAGAACGCACACTCCGTCCTCAGTATTTACGTGAATATATCGGGCAGGATAAGGTCAAGGATCAGCTCCAAATCTTTATCGAAGCTGCCAAAATGCGGGATGAAGCGCTGGATCATGTCCTTTTATTTGGCCCTCCAGGCTTGGGAAAAACGACCATGGCTTTTGTTATTGCCAACGAACTAGGTGTCAATCTCAAGCAGACTTCGGGTCCAGTCATTGAAAAAGCTGGGGATTTGGTAGCGATTTTGAACGACTTAGAGCCTGGGGATGTCCTTTTTATTGATGAGATTCATCGCTTGCCCATGTCTGTGGAAGAGGTGCTTTATAGTGCCATGGAGGACTTCTACATTGATATCATGATTGGGGCTGGTGAAGGCAGTCGCAGTGTTCATTTGGAGTTGCCACCTTTTACCTTGATTGGTGCGACGACTCGGGCTGGTATGCTTTCAAATCCACTACGGGCACGTTTTGGGATTACAGGTCACATGGAGTATTATGCCCATGCTGACTTGACAGAAATTGTCGAGCGGACAGCAGATATTTTTGAGATGGAAATCACCCATGAGGCAGCATCTGAGTTGGCTCTACGTAGTCGTGGGACCCCTCGTATTGCCAATCGTCTGCTCAAGCGCGTGCGCGATTTTGCCCAGATAATGGGGAATGGGGTTATAGATGATCTTATTACGGATAAGGCTTTGACCATGCTGGATGTTGACCATGAAGGTCTAGACTATGTGGACCAGAAAATCCTTCGGACCATGATTGAGATGTACGGTGGTGGTCCTGTTGGTCTAGGAACTCTTTCTGTTAACATAGCAGAAGAGCGTGAGACAGTTGAAGACATGTATGAGCCTTACTTGATTCAAAAAGGTTTTATCATGCGGACGCGGTCTGGACGGGTGGCGACTGCTAAGGCATATGAGCATTTAGGGTATGAATATATTGAAAAATAAGGCTGAAATTTTAGACTCTTTCAGAGAAAATCCGGATATGATGGCTATTTTGACTATCATCCGAGATTTTGGCTTAAAAGACTCATGGTTGGCAGCGGGTTCTGTCAGAAATTTTATCTGGAATCTCTTGTCAGACAAATCCCCTTTTGACTGTGAAACAGATGTAGATGTAATTTTCTTTGATCCAGATATTTCTTATGAGGAAACCTTGTCCCTAGAGAAAAAGCTGAGAGAGGACTTTCCTCAGTACCAGTGGGAATTGAAAAATCAAGTCTATATGCACCAGCACAGCCCTCATACTGCTCCCTATAGCAGTTCCCGTGATGCTATGAGTAAGTATCCAGAACGATGTACGGCTGTTGGATTACGCTTGAATGAAGAATCCGTTTTGGAACTCTTTACTCCATACGCTTTGGAGGATATTTTGAATTTTCAAGTTCGTCCAACTCCTCATTTCTTAGAAAATGAAGACCGAATGGAACTTTATCGAACACGTCTATCCAAGAAAAATTGGCAGGAGAAATGGAAAAATTTGATTTTTAAAAATACTTAAGGAAACTTTAAGCTAGGAAGTGTATACTAAGTTCATAAGTTAAGAAGACCTTAACTTAAACTCCTAAAACTTTTTCATAATAATCTCCCTATAAAAAATAGAGTCGCCCAATCAGGCGGCTTATTTTTTTGAAAAATGGGCTTTGTGCCTGAGAATAATACTCAATGAAGATCAAAGCGCAAACTAGGAAGCTAACCGCAGGTTGCTCAAAACACTGTTTTGAGGTTGTAGATAGAGCTGACGTGGTTTGAAGAGATTTTCGAAGAGTATAAATAGCTTAGTGATAGAAGAAAATGGGGAAATATGGTATAATGAAACGATAGATTTTTGAATAGGAATAAGATCATGTTTGGATTTTTTAAGAAAGATAAGGCTGTGGAAGTAGAGGTTCCGACACAGGTTCCTGCTCATATCGGCATCATCATGGATGGCAATGGCCGCTGGGCTAAAAAACGTATGCAACCGCGAGTTTTTGGACATAAGGCGGGCATGGAAGCATTGCAAACTGTGACCAAGGCAGCCAACAAACTAGGCGTTAAGGTTATTACGGTCTATGCTTTTTCTACAGAAAACTGGACACGTCCAGATCAGGAAGTCAAGTTTATCATGAACTTGCCAGTAGAGTTTTATGATAATTATGTCCCGGAGTTGCATGCGAATAATGTTAAGATTCAAATGATTGGGGAAACAGACCGCCTACCTAAGCAAACCTTTGAAGCTCTGACCAAGGCTGAAGAATTGACTAAGAACAACACAGGCTTGATACTTAATTTTGCCCTCAACTATGGTGGACGTGCTGAGATTACACAGGCTCTTAAGTTGATTTCCCAGGATGTGTTAGATGCCAAAATCAACCCAGGTGACATCACAGAGGAATTGATTGGCAACTATCTCTTTACCCAGCATTTGCCTAAGGACTTACGAGACCCAGACTTGATTATCCGTACTAGTGGAGAATTGCGTTTGAGCAATTTCCTTCCATGGCAGGGAGCCTATAGTGAGCTCTATTTTACGGACACCTTGTGGCCTGATTTTGACGAGGCGGCCTTGCAGGAAGCCATTCTTGCCTACAATCGTCGTCATCGCCGATTTGGAGGAGTTTAGGAGGAAATATGACACAGGATTTACAGAAAAGAACCTTGTTTGCAGGGGTTGCTCTGGCTATTTTCCTACCGATTTTAATGATTGGGGGACTCTTGCTTCAGATAGCAATCGGAATCATAGCCATGCTAGCCATGCATGAACTTTTGAAGATGAGAGGTCTAGAGACCATGACGATGGAGGGCCTCTTGACCCTCTTTGCAACCTTTGCCTTGACCATTCCCTTGGAGAATTACCTGACTTTTTTGCCAGTTGATGGGAATGTGGTTGCCTATAGTGTTTTGATTTCAATCATGTTAGGAACGACTGTTTTTAGCAAGTCTTATACGATTGAGGACGCTGTTTTCCCTCTTGCTATGAGTTTCTATGTGGGCTTTGGTTTTAATGCTCTATTAGATGCTAGAATTGCAGGTTTAGATAAGGTACTATTAGCCTTGTGTATTGTTTGGGCGACAGACAGTGGTGCCTATCTTGTTGGGATGAACTATGGTAAACGAAAATTAGCTCCGACAGTTTCTCCAAATAAAACCTTTGAGGGTGCCTTGGGTGGTATTTTAGGTGCGATTTTAGTAACCATCATCTTTATGATAGTTGACAGTACAGTTGCTCTTCCGTATGGAATTTACAAGATGTCAGTCTTTGCTATTTTCTTTAGTGCGGCTGGACAATTTGGTGATTTACTAGAAAGTTCGATCAAGCGTCACTTTGGTGTCAAGGATTCTGGGAAATTTATCCCTGGACATGGTGGTGTTTTGGATCGTTTCGATAGTATGTTACTTGTATTTCCAATCATGCACTTGTTTGGACTCTTTTAATCAAAAGACGGAGGAAATACTATGCTCGGAATTTTAACCTTTATTCTGGTTTTCGGGATTACTGTGGTGGTGCACGAGTTCGGACACTTCTACTTTGCCAAGAAATCAGGGATTCTAGTGCGTGAATTTGCCATCGGTATGGGGCCCAAAATCTTTGCTCACATTGGCAGGGATGGAACGGCCTATACCATTCGAATCTTGCCTCTGGGTGGCTATGTTCGCATGGCTGGTTGGGGTGATGATACAACTGAAATCAAGACAGGAACTCCTGTTAGTTTAACGCTTACTGATGATGGTAAGGTTAAACGCATCAATCTCTCAGGTAAAAAATTGGATCAAACAGCTCTTCCTATGCAGGTGACCCAGTTTGACTTTGAAGACAAGCTCTTTATCAAGGGCTTGGTTCTGGAAGAAGAAAAAACATTTGCAGTAGATCACGATGCAACGGTTGTGGAAGCAGATGGAACTGAGGTTCGGATTGCACCTTTAGATGTTCAATATCAAAATGCGACTATCTGGGGGAAACTCATTACTAATTTTGCAGGTCCTATGAACAACTTCATCTTAGGTGTCGTTGTTTTCTGGATTTTAATCTTCATGCAGGGTGGTGTCAGAGATGTTGATACCAATCAGTTCCATGTCATGCCCCAAGGGGCCTTGGCTAAGGTGGGAGTACCAGAAACGGCCCAGATTACCAAGATTGGCTCACATGAGATTAGCAACTGGGAAAGTTTGATTCAGGCTGTGGAAGCAGAAACCAAAGATAAGACGGCCCCGACCTTGGATGTGACTATTTCTGAAAAGGGGAGTGAAAAACAGGTAACTGTTACCCCAGAAGAAAGTCAAGGTCGCTATCTTCTAGGTGTTCAACCGGGGATTAAGTCAGATTTTGTATCTATGTTTGTAGGTGGTTTTACAACTGCTGCTGACTCGGCCCTCCGAATTCTATCAGCTCTGAAAAATCTGATTTTCCAACCGGATTTGAACAAGCTAGGTGGACCTGTTGCCATCTTTAAGGCAAGTAGTGATGCTGCTAAAAATGGAATTGAAAATGTCTTGTACTTCTTGGCAATGATTTCCATCAATCTTGGGATTTTTAATCTGATTCCGATTCCAGCCCTGGATGGTGGTAAGATTGTGCTCAATATCCTAGAAGCTATCCGCCGTAAACCATTAAAACAAGAAATTGAAACCTATGTCACCTTGGCCGGAGTGGTCATCATGGTTGTCTTGATGATTGCTGTGACCTGGAATGACATTATGCGACTCTTTTTTAGATAATCGAGGAATATTATGAAACAAAGTAAAATGCCTATCCCAACGCTTCGCGAAATGCCAAGCGATGCTCAAGTTATCAGCCATGCTCTTATGTTGCGTGCTGGTTATGTTCGCCAAGTATCTGCAGGTGTTTATTCTTACCTACCACTTGCCAACCGTGTGATTGAAAAAGCCAAAAATATCATGCGTCAAGAATTCGATAAGATTGGTGCAGTGGAGATGTTGGCTCCTGCCCTCCTCAGTGCAGAATTGTGGCGCGAATCAGGTCGTTACGAAACTTATGGTGAGGACCTTTACAAACTAAAAAACCGTGAAAAATCAGACTTCATTCTAGGTCCAACTCACGAAGAAACCTTTACAGCTATTGTCCGTGATTCCGTTAAGTCTTACAAGCAATTGCCACTTAACCTTTACCAAATCCAGCCTAAGTATCGTGATGAAAAACGTCCACGTAATGGACTTCTCCGTACACGTGAGTTTATCATGAAGGATGCTTACAGTTTCCACGCTAACTATGATAGCTTGGACAGTGTTTACGATGAGTACAAGGCTGCTTATGAGCGTATTTTCACTCGTAGTGGTTTAGACTTCAAGGCTATCATTGGTGACGGTGGAGCTATGGGTGGTAAGGATAGCCAAGAATTTATGGCTATTACACCTGCTCGTACAGACCTTGACCGCTGGGTTGTCTTGGACAAGTCAGTTGCCTCATTTGACGAAATTCCTGCAGAAGTGCAAGAAGAAATCAAGGCAGAATTGCTTAAATGGATGGTTTCTGGTGAAGACACGATTGCTTACTCAAGTGAATCTAGCTATGCGGCTAACTTAGAAATGGCAACAAACGAGTACAAACCAAGCAACCGTGTTGTCGCTGAAGAAGAAGTGACTCGTGTTGCAACGCCGGATGTTAAGTCAATCGATGAAGTTGCAGCCTTCCTCAACGTTCCAGAAGAACAAACGATTAAAACTCTTTTCTACATGGCAGATGGTGAGCTTGTTGCAGCCCTTCTAGTTGGAAATGACCAACTCAATGAAGTCAAGTTGAAAAACCACTTGGGAGCAGATTTCTTTGACGTTGCTAGCGAAGAAGAAGTGGCAAATGTTGTACAAGCAGGTTTTGGTTCACTTGGCCCAGTTGATTTGCCAGAGAATGTTAAAATCATCGCAGACCGTAAGGTGCAAGATGTTCGCAATGCAGTTGTTGGTGCTAACGAAGATGGCTACCACTTGACTGGTGTGAACCCAGGTCGTGATTTTACTGCAGAATATGTGGATATCCGTGAAGTTCGTGAGGGGGAAATTTCTCCAGACGGACAAGGAGTCCTTAACTTTGCGCGTGGTATCGAAATTGGTCACATCTTCAAACTCGGCACTCGCTATTCAGCAAGCATGGGAGCAGATGTTTTGGATGAAAATGGCCGTGCTGTGCCAATTATCATGGGATGTTATGGTATCGGTGTCAGTCGTCTCCTGTCAGCAGTGATGGAGCAACACGCTCGCCTCTTTGTTAACAAAACGCCAAAAGGTGAATACCGTTACGCTTGGGGAATCAACTTCCCTAAAGAATTGGCGCCATTTGATGTTCACTTGATCACTGTCAATATCAAGGACGAAGAAGCGCAAGCCTTGACAGAAAAACTTGAAGCAAACTTGATGGGAGCTGGTTACGAAGTCTTAACAGACGACCGTAATGAACGTGTCGGAGTTAAATTCAGCGATAGCGACTTGATTGGATTGCCAATCCGTATTACTGTTGGTAAAAAAGCGGCTGATGGCATCGTAGAAGTTAAGATTAAAGCGACTGGTGATACTATCGAAGTTCATGTAGATAACTTGCTCGAAACGCTTGAAATCCTTAGTAAGAAATAAAAACTATAATCAGAAGAAAAACAAGGAAAAAATGTAACTAGTTTTTACCTTGTTTTTTCTGTATAATGGGAAAAATGAGTAGATAAAGAGGTAAATGTATGCTAAGATTTCCAAAGGATTTTGTCTGGGGATCCTCTACTTCTGGACCACAGACAGAAGGACGTGTAGCTGGTGACGGTAAGGGAGATAATCTCTGGGATTATTGGTACCAAGTGGAGCCAAATCGTTACTATAATGGGATTGGTCCAGATAAGACATCGACCTTTTATGAAAATTGGGAGCGGGATATCGAACTTTTATTAGAGACTGGTCACACGGCCTTTCGGACTTCTATTCAGTGGTCACGGATTTTTCCACAAGGCTGTGGGAAAGTCAATCCTCAAGGTGTGGATTTCTATCGAAAGGTTTTTGAGACTATTAAGGCTAAGGGGATTCGTCTGTTGGTTAATCTCTACCATTTTGATTTGCCTTTTGCTCTTCAAGAAGCTGGTGATGGTTGGGAAAATAAGGCGACGGTCTCAGCCTATGAAGACTATGCTCGTTTCTGTTTTGAGATTTATGGAGATTTAGTGGATCAATGGATTACCTTTAACGAGCCCATCGTTCCTGTAGAATTTGGCTATTTTTACGATGCCCATTATCCACATAAGGTGGATGCAGAGGCAGCAGTTAAAGTAGCCTATCATACACAATTGGCTAGCAGTCGGGCGGTTAAGGCCTGTCATGAACTCTTGCCTGATTCCAAGATTGGGATTGTTCTCAACTTGACACCGGCTTATCCACGTAGCCAGCATCCTGCTGATGTCAAGGCTGCTCGTATTGCGGACCTTTTTCAGGCCCAATCCTTCTTAGATCCGTCTGTTTTGGGGACTTATCCACAGGAGTTGGTAGAAATTTTGCATGAACACGGTCTCTTGCCTGATGCCACAGAGGAAGAGTTGGAGATCATTCGTGACAATACGGTGGACTTCCTTGGTGTTAACTACTATCAACCTTTGCGCGTTATGGCACCTCGATTTGCTAAGCATCCAGAGAGTCCACTCTTGCCAGAACATTTTTACGAGCCATATGTTATGCCTGGCCGTAAAATTAATCCTCACCGTGGCTGGGAGATTTATGAGCAAGGAATTTATGACATCGCCCAAAATATCAAGAAAAACTATGGCAATATTGAGTGGATGTTGACAGAGAATGGTATGGGTGTTGAGGGGGAAGAAAAATTCCGTCAAGATGGGATGATTCAAGATGATTACCGAATTAACTTTGTAAAAGGTCATCTTCGTGAACTACACCGTGCCATTGAAGATGGAGCCAACTGTAAGGGCTACTTGATTTGGACCTTTATTGATTGCTGGTCATGGCTCAATAGCTATAAAAATCGCTACGGTTTGGTCGAATTAGACTTGGAAACGCAAGAACGTCGTCTGAAAAAATCAGGGCACTGGTTTAAGAAATTAAGCGACAATAATGGATTTTAAAAAGGACTCTGACTGATTATCCTAATTAGTCAGAGTCTTTTGCTAACAGGAGCGTAATTTGAACTATACCAATTTTTGCTCTTGACAAGTGAAAGAAACAAGTATATACTGTTTTTGCTGATTCTATAAAAGAGGAATTAGACTATACCAATTTTAAGGAGAAAGCACAGCTGGTCTGTGTCGTATATACTATGTGTGGAATTGTTGGTGTTGTTGGAAACACAAATGCAACTGATATTTTGATTCAAGGGCTTGAAAAGCTCGAATACCGTGGCTATGATTCTGCGGGGATTTTTGTCCTAGGTGGTGCTGAGAACCATTTGGTGAAGGCTGTTGGTCGTATCGCAGAATTGTCTGCCAAGACAGCTGGTGTTGAGGGAACAACTGGTATTGGACATACTCGTTGGGCAACTCACGGAAAACCAACGGAATACAATGCTCACCCACACCGCTCTGAGACAGAACGTTTTGTCTTGGTTCACAATGGGGTCATTGAGAACTACCTTGAAATCAAGGAAGAATACCTTGCAGGTCACCACTTTAAGGGGCAAACAGATACGGAAATAGCCGTTCACTTGATTGGAAAATTTGCGGAAGAAGATGGCTTGTCAGTTCTTGAAGCCTTCAAAAAAGCTCTTCACATCATTCGTGGTTCTTATGCTTTTGCCTTGGTTGACTCACAAGATCCTGAAGTCATCTATGTGGCTAAGAATAAATCACCACTCTTGATTGGTCTTGGGGAAGGCTACAACATGGTCTGCTCAGATGCCATGGCTATGATTCGTGAGACCAACCAATACATGGAAATCCATGACCAAGAGCTGGTAATCGTCAAGGCTGATAGTGTGGAAGTTCAAGACTATGATGGCAATAGTCGTGAGCGTGCTAGTTACACTGCGGAGCTTGACTTGTCAGATATCGGTAAGGGAACTTACCCTTACTACATGCTCAAGGAAATTGATGAGCAACCAACGGTTATGCGTAAACTCATCCAAGCCTACACAGATGAGGCTGGTCAAGTAGTGGTTGATCCTGCTATCATTAAGGCTGTTCAAGATGCAGACCGCATCTATATCCTTGCAGCTGGAACATCTTACCACGCAGGATTTGCTTCTAAGAAGATGCTGGAAGAATTGACAGATACACCAGTTGAACTTGGAATCTCATCTGAGTGGGGCTACGGTATGCCACTGCTCAGCAAGAAACCACTCTTCATCTTTATCAGTCAGTCTGGTGAAACAGCGGACAGCCGTCAGGTTTTGGTCAAGGCTAATGAAATGGGAATTCCGAGCTTAACAGTGACAAATGTTCCAGGTTCAACCCTTTCACGTGAAGCTAACCATACCATGCTCCTTCACGCAGGTCCTGAAATTGCTGTAGCATCAACCAAGGCTTACACAGCGCAAATCGCAGCCCTTGCATTCTTAGCAAAAGCAGTCGGTCAAGCAAACGGCAATGCTAAAGCGCAAGCCTTTGACCTAGTTCATGAGTTGTCAATCGTAGCTCAGTCGATCGAATCAACTCTTTCAGAGAAAGAAACCATTGAAGCCAAGGTTCGTGAGCTTCTTGAAACAACTCGCAACGCCTTTTATATCGGACGTGGTCAAGATTACTATGTAGCTATGGAAGCAAGTCTCAAACTCAAAGAGATTTCTTACATCCAGTGTGAAGGTTTTGCGGCAGGAGAACTCAAGCACGGAACTATTGCCTTGATTGAAGAAGGAACGCCTGTTTTGGCCCTCTTGTCAGATCCAGTCCTTGCCAACCATACTCGTGGAAATATCCAAGAGGTCGCAGCCCGTGGTGCCAAGGTGCTTACAATCGCAGAAGAAAATGTTGCCAAAGATACAGACGATATCGTCCTTACGACCGTACACCCTTACCTCTCACCAATCTCAATGGTCGTACCAACGCAATTGGTCGCTTACTTTGCAACGCTTCACCGTGGTCTTGATGTGGACAAACCACGTAACCTTGCTAAGTCAGTAACGGTAGAATAATCTAAAAAAAGTCTAGTTATCTAGGCTTTTTTCTAATGATCCAATTTATTGAAAGTAAAAATAATTAGTGATAGAATACCCTAAAACTAAAAGAGATAGCGAGGAAACACCATGGTAGAATTGGGAATTTCAACATTTGGGGAAACAACGGAGCTTGAGGGGACTGGGCAAACTTACAGTCATGCTGAACGCATTCGTCAGTTAGTGGCAGAGATTGAGCTGGCTGACAAGGTTGGTTTGGATGTGTATGGGATTGGCGAGCACCATCGAGAGGACTTTGCAGTATCGGCTCCAGAGATTATTCTAGCAGCTGGGGCAGTCAATACCAAGAAAATCCGTTTGACCAGTGCAGTTAGCATTCTCTCAAGCATGGACCCGATTCGGTTGTTCCAACAGTATGCCACTATCGATGCTTTGTCAAATGGACGAGCGGAGATTATGGCTGGAAGGGGCTCTTTCACGGAATCCTTCTCTCTGTTTGGCTATGATTTGAAAGACTACGAAGCTCTCTTTGATGAGAAATTAGACTTGCTTCAATTAGTCAATGAAAAGACTAAGTTAGACTGGGAAGGTCGATTGACCCAAACAATTTCTGGCAAAGAAGTTTATCCTCGTCCAGTTCAGGACAAATTGCCCTTGTGGATAGCGACAGGTGGTCATATAGAGTCAACAGTGAAGATTGCTCAGGCAGGCCTACCGATTGTCTATGCCATTATTGGTGGTAACCCTCGTTATTTTAAAAAGTTGATTCAGGCTTATCGTGATATTGGGAGTGAAGCGGGCCATGCCAGTCATGAGTTGAAGGTTGGGGCCCATTCTTGGGGTTGGATTGCTGAAGATGGCGAGCAAGCGGTGAAAGATTATTTCCATCCGACCAAGCAAGTAGTGGATGCTATTTCCAAAGACCGTCCTCATTGGCAGGAATTGCGTTATGAACAATATTTGGAGCAAATTGGACAAAATGGTGCCATGTTTGTGGGCAATCCAGATCAGGTGGCAGAAAAATTGATTCGCATGATTGAGGATTTAGGTTTGGATCGCTTTATGTTGCACCTACCTCTTGGTTCCATGCCTCATGAACAAGTCCTAAGAGCTATTGAACTCTTTGGAACACAAGTAGCACCCAAAGTACGGGCTTATTTTGCCATGAAAGAGGCTTAATAAAAAATCCTAATCAAGTTTATTAGGACAACAAATATTGTACAAAAACTAATCCCCCGAGCTGTAATGCTTGGGGGATTTTTCTATAGGAGGGCTAGTTTAGTTCTCTTTTTTGTTTTTTAGTAAGAAACCGAGACCTAGGAGCGCAAGGAGGCTGATTCCTGCAAACAGGAGTTTGTTATCGTTTTTGGTTCCTGTATTTGGAAGTTCAGCTTGTTTAGCTGGGGTTGCAGGTATATTTTCCTTGCTAGAGTTTTCTACCGCTCCGTTTTGAATAGCTTCACTTACAGATGATGCTTGTGCTTCTTGTGCTGGTTGTGAAACTTGTGTAGTTTGTGAATCAGTTGTAGCTTGGCTAGGTTTATTTTCTGCATCAGCTACTGTTGCAGATGGTTTAGTAGAATCAGGTTTAGCTTCTGGAGCTGGATCTTGATGTGCAGGGTGAGAAGCTTCATTTTGATGTTCAGGCTTGGAAGGGGTTGAGTCTGGTTTCTCTTCTGCAGTTGACTCATGGTTAGTTCCATTTTGAGAGACTCGAAGAACAGTAGCTGTAAGGGCGTTTAATTTCAAGCCTTTTTCGGTCCATTCAAGTCCTTTCGGGTTGGCAATTCCGACTGGTCCTGCTTGGTTTTCATCTGCCAAAACTTCAGCATTTCTGAGGTGGGCAAAGGCAGTTCCCAAATTAAATTCGCGAGCTTTTTCGTCCGCATTGACAAAGACTGCGTAGATATCTCCGTTTGGAGCAGTGATTTGGTAGCCAATCACTACGTCCTCTTTTGCCACACCATTTTGACCTGGAACAGTGATGAGGTGGACACGGTCTTTGATATCTTGAAGACTCTTAAGTCGGAAGGCATCTGTAGATTGACGAAGGGCAATCAACCCTTTCATATAGTCACGGCTCTTGACATTTTCAGGATAAGCTTTACCATCTGTAGCCTTAGTCCAGTCAAACTTGTTGACTGCATCGCTAGAATCGTAAGAGTCATGGATGAAGTAAGGATAGTCAAATGGATTGCCGTCCTTATCACGCAACAAGTGAGATTTGTTTGGTTGTTTGTCCTCTGCTACTGGAGTCTTGTAGGCTGGGTCACGGAATTGTTTAGTGCGACCATATTCCTGACCAGAGTGGATAAATGGAGTTCCTTGAGCTGTCAAGACCATGAGGTTTCCAAGTCGCAAACGACGGTGGATTTCAGCATAGTTCTCAGCCTTGCTTGGGTCTTTTTTGATAGACTGGGCAATGATGTCAAAGAGGGTCAAGTTATCATGGGCTGCGATGTATTGGATGACATCTCCAGGGCTGTCTGCTTCAAAGTTGGTTGGTTGAGCAATGAGATTTTTAAAGACAGTGTTGATATCACGCTTGCCACCTGTGATAAAGGCAGGTTGACCTTCGTTTGGATAACCAGACTTGAGGTTGTTGCGGATGTCATCTGAGAAGACAGCGACAGTATCGGTATGTTTCATCCAATCTTGGTCAGCAGCTTTAGTAGGCATGTTTTCATCGCCAGCATAGGTTCTCCAACCTTCACCCAGCATGATTAGGTTTGGATTGAGGGCGCGTGCAGCCTTGTAAGCTTCTTCGATAGAAGCCGCATCGTGGTCTCCCATCATATCGAAACGGAATCCATCCACTTTGTAGGTATCAACTAGATATTTGATAGAGTCAACTAGGAGTCGTTTGGTCATATGGTGGGTTGTCCCCAAGCGTCCACCACCAAAGCTAGTTCGAGGTGTTCCATCAGCATCCATAAAGTGGTAGTAGTTTGGCTCTAAATCTTCAAAGATATCGACTTTGGCTGTATGGTTGTAAACTACGTCCAGGATAGCTCCCATGCCACGTTTGTGGATCTCATTGATGAGGTTTTTAAACTCTGCGATTCGTTTTTCTGGATTTTTAGGATCGCTTGAATACATACCAGTCAATGAGAAGTAGTTTTGAGGATCATATCCCCAGTTGTAGTTGCTGTTGCTTGAAGCATAGTCAGACAAGCGTTCATGGTTTTTCAATTCATTGACAAAGTAGTAAGACAAGACTGGAAGGAGCTGGATGTGGGTTACCCCCAAGTCTTTGAGATAGTCTAGTTTTTCAATAAAGGCTTCAAAGGTACCAAATGGTTTGGTCAAGTCTTTTGCAATGGCAGGATCTGAAGTGAAGTCACGCACATGAGCTTCGTAGATAACGGCATCTTCACGAGTCTTGAAGTTGTGAATCTTACCATAAGTCAAGTCTTGAGGTCCTAGTTTAGCTGGATCTACAAAGGCAGCTTTAGCCACTTTATGGGAAGCGTCTGTTTTTGCAAGATCGCTGTTCCAAGCAGCGAGGGACTTAGCGTAAGGATCGAGTGCAAGAACAGTTTTACCTTGACGCTCAATTTGGTATTGATAATAGTATCCAGTGAAATCCGTGATTCCTAATTTGTTTGTGCTATCTAGAGTTTGTTTCCAAGTTCCTCTTTCCCCTTTTTCAAGAGCGACAGTTCCAACCACTTTTTCAGGGTCATTCTTGTCGTAGACAACAACAGAAACCTTATCAGCACTTGGTGACCAGAGAGTTAAATCAACCTGTTTTCCTTCTTCTTTGAGCTCAGCACCAAGTTTACCATCATAGCTGTAAGTCTCATCTTTAAGACGCCAGCTTGTTTTGGTAG
Source organism: Streptococcus mitis SK597 (assembly GCF_000148545.1). GTDB lineage: Bacteria > Bacillota > Bacilli > Lactobacillales > Streptococcaceae > Streptococcus > Streptococcus mitis_C. The sequence goes on from NZ_AEDV01000007.1 coordinate 36,521, forward strand.
TGAATTTGTCAGAGTTGTAGCTAACGGTATAAGGATGTTTTGTGTCAGAGAAATCTCCGCTGTAGGTCACTTTCTTACCAGCTTCATCGATTGCAACATCGGTGATAGTTACTTTGTTTCCTAGGTGATTAGTGATGTTGGAGTGTTTGAGGATATCCTCTTTTTTAGCACCGACTAGTGTTGAAAAACTACTTTCAATGCTAGAAGTTCCTACGTGCTGAGCCCCTGTCATACGAATATCATGGACATAGTATGGATTTGTGTAAATCGATTCGTCATCGTCTTTTAGGAAAATTTGGCTATGATTTTTCAAATCTGTGAACTTATAATCTTCTTTACGGATTTTCACATCGTCTCCTTGTTTGTTTCTGTCTAGTAATAAAAATCCAAGGTCTTTAGCTGCATCTTTGAGTGGAATATCGATATAGCGACCATATTTGCCTGTAGCAGTAAAGTCTGTTCCGTCAGGCCATTGAGCGCTACTTGGATTTTTCACATCTCCCCAGTACCAGAGAGATTTCTTGTCATAGTTGCCATCTGTACGGTAGTAGTTGACGCGAACAGTTCCTGCAGGTTGTGGCTCGTAAGAGAAGACCTTGTAATCTTGGTCTAACCAAGCCTCATTCATCTTTGGTGCCAGTTTTTCTACAGATTTATCGCCGGTTAGATTTTTTCCAGCTGTATTGTTGATGAGAAAGCTAATTTTCTTAGCTTGTTCTCCCTTTAATTTGACATCTAGGTAGTAGCCGTAGTCGTCTTTTTTGGCATCCTTAAAGGACAAGGCTCCGTTTGGCCAATTTTCAGAAGGCTTTTCAACATCATCCCAAGTCCAGAGTCCTTGAGCATCCTTGTTTTCTTCAGGAAGTTTTTTGACATGGATACGGAAGTAGTTGTCTTCGATTGGCTCTTCTGCCTTAGTTTCAGTTGCTACTGGACTAGTAGAAGTAGTTGGCTCATTTGAACGATCTTGTCCGGTTTGTGGTGCTGAATCGGCTGAAGTTGCAGCAGGAGTTGTTGGCTCTGTTGCAGGTTTTTCTTCTGTTTTCTCTAGGGAAGCGTTTGCATTATTAGGTGAAGAAAAATCGCTTTCGTTCTTGCCAGCGATGTTTGTTGCATCAGTAAGAGGTTGGGCAAGGGCAGTAGTGGTTTCACTATTACTTGCGTTAGTGGTTAGTGTACTTTCGTTGGCTGAGATAGTTGGGGTAGCCATAGCAAGTAGGACAAGGCTTGCGCCGATAAGGACAGAACCAGTTCCATTCTTGAGGGAACGGATGCTGTAGACCATTTTTTTCTCAGTTTGAGCTGGTGTTTTTCTCATAATGATTCTCCAATCAATAAATTTCTATATCAGTATAGCATGTAGTAAAACAATATGCAAGCGTTTTCTTTGGTTTGTCAAAGAAATTCTTACTTTTGAGAAGTTTTCTGTACTATTTTATATATCAGTATAAATGACGGAGATAAAAATGTCACATAAGCCAAGCCGTATTATTAGGAAGATGATGTGTTCCCAGCTATTTTTATTCAGAAATTAATCTCTAATATTTCTTTAAAAAGTTCATCTAGCGAAACTATAAATAGGAAGAGAAAAAGCTAGCGCTTCTCAAGTTTTATCTAGTTTCCAAACTATAGTATTTACTGGAAATCTAAAGAAAATATCAGAAAAATTCAGCAAACGTTTTCTTCTTATTTTCTTGACTTTTTTGCTGATTTGTGCTTGACTTTTACTTGAAATTTGATAAACTATAGACAAATAGGAAAACGTATTCATTTAAAAACGGAGGAATAAGGAATGAATCAAGAAAAACGTTTGCATCGCTTTGTCAAAAAGTGTGGACTCGGTGTGTGTAGTGCTGTTGTTGCGGCCTTTTTATTGAACGCTCAGGGAGTAGCTTTGGCTACAGAGCAAGGGAATCGTCCAGTTGAGACAGAAAACATCGCTCGTGGAAAACAAGCTAGTCAAAGTTCTACTGCTTATGGAGGAGCTGCTACACGAGCAGTGGATGGTAATGTTGACAGTGACTATGGGCACCATTCTGTAACGCATACAAACTTTGAAGACAATGCTTGGTGGCAAGTCGATCTTGGAAAAACAGAGAATGTTGGAAAAGTTAAACTTTACAATCGTGGAGATGGGAATGTAGCTAATCGTCTTTCTAATTTTGATGTTGTTTTGTTAAATGAAGCAAAACAAGAAGTTGCTCGTCAACACTTTGATAGTTTGAATGGGAAGGCAGAACTTGAAGTTTTCTTCACAGCCAAAGACGCTCGTTATGTAAAAGTGGAGTTGAAAACTAAAAATACCCCATTGAGCTTGGCAGAAGTGGAAGTATTCCGTTCAGCAACAACTCAAGTTGGACAGGATAGAACTGCACCAGTAGTAGATCAAACATCAGCATTGAAAGACTACCTTTTTGGTTTAACTTATAATCCTTTGGATATTTTAACTCGCAAGGGAGAAACCTTAGAAAATCGCTACAACACAAGTGCTAAGGAACAAAATGGAGAGTTTGTCGTTGTAGAAAAAATCAAGAAAACCCTCTCTACAGGCACAGCAGATGTTTCCATCAATGGGAATCAAAATGTCTTCCTAGGTGGCTTGTATAAGGCAAACCAAAATCTGCTAGAAAATCAGCCAGAATTGATTAGTCTTGCCCGTGCAAAGGGGACAGTCAGCGTTGATTTACCTGGGATGATTCATTCTGAAAATAAAATCGAAGCAAATCCTACAACTAGTGGCATGCAAGAAGCAATGAATACCTTGGTTGAAAAATGGACAAAGAACTATTCATCTAGCCATTCCGTTCCTGCCCGTGTTCAGTATGAATCAACTACAGCCTATAGCATGAATCAATTGAAAGCAAAATTTGGTGCAGACTTTGAAAAAGCAGGCGCACCGCTCAAGATCGACTTTGAGGCTGTGCAAAAGGGTGAAAAGCAAATTGAAGTTGTAAACTTTAAACAAATCTACTATACAGCGACATTTGATGCACCGACCAATCCAGCAGCTGTATTTGACAAGAGTGTGACACCTGAAGATTTAAAACAAAGAGGCGTTGATTCACAAACTCCACCTGTATATGTATCAAACGTTTCTTATGGACGTCAAATCTATGTTAAGTTTGAGTCAACAAGTAAGTCTACTGAATTAAAAGCAGCTATTAATGCAGTTATCAAAGGCGCAACAATTGCTCCAAATTCTGAATGGAGCCGTCTATTGAAGAATACTTCTGTAACAGCGGTAATTGTAGGAGGTAATGCTAGCGGTGCTGCCAAAGTTGTCACAGGAACAGTCGAAAACTTGAAGGAACTCATCAGAGAAGGAGCTAACTTTAGCGCTCAAAGTCCAGCTGTGCCAATCTCATATAAGACTGCCTTCCTAAAAGATAATGCCCAAGCAACTTTACAAAATAGTACAGACTATATCGAAACGAAGGTTACTTCTTACAAAAATGGCTTCTTGAAACTTCATCATAAGGGTGCTTATATTGCACGTTACTACATCTATTGGGATGAAATTACATATGATGAACAAGGCAATCCAGAAATCCGTTCACGTCAATGGGAAGATAACGGAAAAAACAGAACTTCAGGCTTCCAAACAGAGATTCAATTTAGAGGAAATGTCCGTAATCTTCGTATCAAGGTTCAAGAAAAGACGGGTCTTGTATGGGAACCATGGCGTACAGTTTACAACCGCACAGACTTACCACTAGTACAACAGCGTACAATTACACATTGGGGAACAACTCTAAACCCTAAAGTTGATGAAAAAATTGTGAATGAGTAACGATTTGATTTACTTGATTCGATAGTAAACAGTGAAGAGGAGAAACTTCGATTTCTCCTCTTTTATGATTGGCTTTTGAGAGAATGAAAAGGGTAACTTCTATAGGATATTGAAACTAGAATAGTACGTTGTTGCTGTTAAAACATTTTCAAACGTCTCACACTTAATTCCATCATAAAAATCCGTTTTAGACTAACTTCCACTTTGGATAGGCAAGTGGAAGTTACTTTGAGAAGTTATGCGGAAAAAAATTCACCAAAAAACTACTGAATCCCTTGAAAAATCTAGCTAAATAGGGTATAATATGAGTAATCATTTGTCGTAGGTTTTGTCTGAAATATTGTCCAGACAAGGCTCACAGCAGTTAAATCTTCTGAAAAAGTCAGATTTAGCTGCTCTTTTTGTGCTTTTTTTCAGGATTTTGAGTACTTGTAACAAAGACTTAAAGATTCTGAAAATTTATCAAGAGGACACAGTGATAGGGGTTTTTAAAACCATATGACGATTAGAAAAGCCTGATTGACAAGGCTTGGAACTTATTTACAAAGGAGAATCATCTTGGCAGGACATGACGTTCAATACGGGAAACATCGTACCCGTCGTAGTTTTTCAAGAATCAAAGAAGTTCTTGACTTACCAAATTTGATTGAAATTCAAACTGACTCATTCAAAGATTTCCTAGACCACGGTCTTAAGGAAGTGTTTGAAGATGTATTGCCAATTTCAAACTTCACAGACACAATGGAGTTGGAATTTGTTGGATATGAAATCAAGGAACCAAAATACACGCTAGAAGAAGCTCGTATCCACGATGCTAGCTACTCAGCACCAATTTTTGTAACCTTCCGCTTGATCAATAAAGAGACAGGCGAAATTAAGACCCAAGAAGTTTTCTTTGGTGATTTCCCAATTATGACAGAAATGGGTACTTTCATCATCAATGGTGGTGAACGTATTATCGTATCTCAGTTGGTCCGCTCACCAGGTGTTTACTTTAACGACAAAGTTGATAAAAACGGTAAAGTGGGCTATGGTTCAACTGTTATCCCTAACCGTGGAGCTTGGTTGGAACTTGAAAGCGACTCAAAAGACATCGCCTACACTCGTATCGACCGTACTCGTAAGATTCCATTTACAACCTTGGTTCGTGCCCTTGGTTTCTCAGGTGATGATGAAATCTTTGATATCTTTGGTGATAGCGAATTGGTTCGTAATACTGTTGAAAAAGATATCCACAAGAACCCAATGGACTCTCGTACAGACGAAGCCTTGAAAGAAATTTACGAACGCCTTCGCCCAGGTGAACCTAAGACTGCTGAAAGCTCACGTAGCTTGCTTGTGGCTCGTTTCTTTGACCCACGTCGCTATGACTTGGCAGCAGTTGGTCGTTACAAGATCAATAAAAAACTCAATGTTAAAACACGTTTGCTCAACCAAACCATTGCGGAACCATTGGTAGACCCTGAAACAGGAGAAATCTTGGTAGAAGCTGGAACAATTATGACTCGTAGCGTGATTGAGAGCATTGAAAGTCATTTAGATGGTGACTTGAACAAGATTGTCTACATTCCAAATGATGCAGCGGTTGTGACTGAGCCAGTTGTGCTTCAAAAATTCAAGGTTGTTGCACCAACTGATCCAGACCGTGTTGTAACCATCATTGGTAATGCTAACCCAGATGACAAGGTTCGTATCGTAACTCCTGCAGATATCCTTGCTGAGATGAGCTACTTCCTCAACTTGGCTGAAGGCCTTGGCCGTGTAGATGACATCGACCACCTTGGAAACCGTCGTATTCGTGCGGTTGGTGAATTGCTTGCTAACCAAGTACGCCTTGGACTTTCTCGTATGGAACGTAATGTCCGTGAACGTATGTCTGTTCAAGACAACGAAGTCTTGACACCGCAACAAATCATCAATATCCGTCCGGTAACAGCTGCGGTTAAAGAATTCTTTGGTTCATCCCAGTTGTCACAGTTCATGGACCAACACAATCCGCTTTCTGAGTTGTCTCACAAACGCCGTTTGTCAGCCTTAGGACCTGGTGGTTTGACTCGTGACCGTGCTGGATATGAAGTGCGTGACGTGCACTACACTCACTATGGTCGTATGTGTCCAATCGAGACACCTGAAGGACCTAACATCGGTTTGATCAATAACTTGTCATCTTACGGACACTTGAACAAGTATGGTTTTGTTCAAACACCATACCGTAAGGTTGACCGTGAAACAGGCGTTGTTACAAACGAAATCGTTTGGTTGACAGCCGATGAAGAAGATGAATTTACTGTGGCGCAGGCTAACTCTCGCCTCAATGAAGATGGAACCTTTGCTGAGAAGATTGTTATGGGACGTCACCAAGGGGTCAACCAAGAGTATCCAGCGAATATTGTTGACTACATGGACGTTTCACCAAAACAGGTAGTTGCCGTTGCGACAGCATGTATTCCTTTCTTGGAAAACGATGACTCCAACCGTGCCCTCATGGGAGCCAACATGCAACGTCAGGCTGTGCCATTGATCAATCCTCAGGCACCTTACGTTGGTACTGGTATGGAATACCAAGCAGCCCACGATTCAGGAGCTGCTGTGATTGCTCAGTATGACGGTAAAGTTACTTATGCAGATGCGGATAAGGTAGAAGTTCGTCGCGAAGATGGTTCATTGGATGTTTACCACATCCAAAAATTCCGTCGCTCAAACTCAGGTACTGCTTACAACCAACGTACGCTTGTTAAAGTTGGTGATGTCGTTGAAAAAGGCGATTTCATCGCTGACGGACCTTCTATGGAAAATGGAGAAATGGCGCTTGGACAAAACCCAATCGTTGCCTACATGACTTGGGAAGGTTACAACTTCGAGGATGCCGTTATCATGAGCGAACGCTTGGTTAAAGATGATGTCTATACATCTGTCCACCTTGAAGAATACGAATCAGAAACGCGCGATACAAAGCTTGGGCCTGAAGAAATTACTCGTGAAATTCCAAACGTCGGTGAAGATGCCCTTAAAGACCTTGACGAAATGGGTATTATCCGTATCGGTGCTGAGGTTAAAGAAGGTGACATCCTTGTAGGTAAAGTAACACCTAAGGGTGAGAAAGATCTTTCAGCTGAAGAACGTCTCTTGCACGCTATCTTTGGAGACAAGTCTCGTGAAGTGCGTGATACTTCTCTTCGTGTACCACACGGTGCCGATGGTGTCGTTCGTGATGTTAAGATCTTTACACGTGCAAATGGAGATGAGTTGCAATCAGGTGTTAACATGCTGGTTCGTGTCTACATCGCTCAAAAACGTAAGATCAAGGTCGGAGATAAAATGGCCGGACGTCACGGAAACAAAGGGGTTGTTTCTCGTATCGTTCCTGTAGAAGATATGCCTTACCTTCCAGACGGAACTCCAGTCGATATCATGTTGAACCCACTTGGGGTACCATCACGTATGAATATCGGTCAGGTTATGGAGCTTCACCTTGGTATGGCGGCTCGTACTCTTGGTATTCACATCGCTACACCAGTCTTTGACGGAGCAAGTTCTGAAGACCTTTGGTCAACTGTTAAAGAAGCTGGTATGGATAGCGATGCCAAAACAATCCTTTACGATGGACGTACTGGGGAGCCGTTTGATAACCGTGTTTCTGTCGGAGTCATGTACATGATCAAACTCCACCACATGGTTGACGATAAATTGCACGCTCGTTCAGTCGGACCATACTCAACCGTTACCCAACAACCACTCGGAGGTAAAGCTCAGTTTGGTGGACAACGTTTCGGTGAGATGGAGGTTTGGGCTCTTGAAGCCTACGGTGCCTCAAATGTCCTTCAAGAAATCTTGACTTACAAGTCTGACGATATTAACGGACGTTTGAAAGCTTATGAAGCCATTACAAAAGGAAAACCAATTCCAAAACCAGGTGTTCCAGAATCCTTCCGAGTTCTTGTCAAAGAATTGCAATCTCTTGGTCTTGACATGCGTGTCCTTGACGAAGATGACCAAGAAGTGGAACTTCGTGACTTGGATGAAGGAATGGACGAAGATGTCATCCACGTAGATGACCTTGAAAAAGCCCGCGAAAAAGCAGCACAAGAGGCTAAAGCAGCCTTTGAAGCTGAAGAAGCTGAAAAAGCAACAAAAGCGGAAGAAACAGAAGAAGCTGCTGAACAAGAATAAGCAGTTCACTTAGAATAGAAAGGGAAGAAATAGTGGTTGATGTAAATCGTTTTAAAAGTATGCAAATCACCCTAGCTTCTCCAAGTAAAGTCCGTTCATGGTCTTATGGAGAAGTCAAAAAACCTGAAACAATCAATTACCGTACCTTGAAACCAGAACGTGAAGGACTCTTTGATGAAGTTATCTTTGGTCCTACAAAAGACTGGGAATGTGCTTGTGGTAAGTACAAACGCATTCGTTACAGAGGAATTGTTTGTGACCGTTGTGGGGTTGAAGTAACGCGTACAAAAGTTCGTCGTGAGCGTATGGGGCACATTGAGTTGAAAGCTCCTGTATCTCACATCTGGTACTTCAAGGGGATTCCAAGCCGTATGGGCTTGACCCTTGATATGAGCCCTCGTGCCCTCGAGGAAGTTATCTACTTTGCGGCTTATGTGGTGATTGATCCCAAGGATACACCACTTGAGCACAAGTCTATCATGACAGAGCGCGAATACCGTGAGCGCTTGCGTGAATATGGTTATGGATCATTCGTTGCCAAAATGGGTGCCGAAGCTATCCAAGACCTTTTGAAACAAGTAGATCTTGAAAAAGAAATTGCTGAACTCAAAGAAGAGTTGAAAACAGCTACTGGACAAAAACGTGTCAAAGCCATCCGTCGTTTGGATGTTTTGGATGCCTTTTACAAGTCTGGAAACAAACCTGAATGGATGATTCTCAACATCCTTCCAGTTATTCCACCAGATCTTCGTCCAATGTTGCAGTTGGATGGTGGCCGTTTTGCCTCATCTGACTTGAACGACCTTTACCGCCGTGTTATCAACCGTAACAACCGTTTGGCTCGTTTGCTTGAGTTGAATGCGCCTGGTATCATCGTTCAAAATGAGAAGCGTATGCTTCAAGAAGCAGTTGACGCTTTGATTGACAATGGTCGTCGTGGTCGTCCAATCACAGGACCAGGTAGCCGTCCTCTTAAATCATTGAGCCACATGCTTAAAGGTAAACAAGGACGCTTCCGTCAAAACTTGCTCGGTAAACGTGTTGACTTCTCAGGACGTTCCGTTATCGCCGTTGGTCCAACTCTTAAGATGTACCAATGTGGTGTGCCACGTGAAATGGCGATCGAGCTCTTTAAACCATTCGTGATGCGTGAAATCGTTGCGCGTGATATCGTGCAAAACGTGAAAGCAGCTAAACGCTTGGTGGAACGCGGAGACGAACGTATCTGGGACATCCTTGAAGAAGTGATCAAAGAACACCCAGTGCTTTTGAACCGCGCACCGACCCTTCACCGTTTGGGTATCCAAGCTTTCGAGCCAGTCTTGATTGATGGTAAGGCCCTTCGCTTGCACCCACTTGTCTGTGAAGCCTACAATGCCGACTTTGACGGGGACCAAATGGCCATCCACGTCCCGCTTTCAGAAGAAGCCCAAGCAGAAGCTCGTATCTTGATGCTCGCTGCTGAGCATATCTTGAACCCGAAAGATGGTAAACCAGTTGTTACTCCATCTCAGGACATGGTTTTGGGTAACTACTACTTGACCATGGAAGAAGCTGGTCGTGAAGGTGAAGGAATGGTCTTCAAGGACCGTGACGAAGCGGTTATGGCTTACCGCAATGGTTATGTTCACCTCCACTCACGTGTTGGTATCGCAACAGACAGCCTCAACAAGCCTTGGACAGAAGAGCAAAAACACAAGGTCTTGCTTACAACAGTTGGTAAAATTCTCTTCAACGACATCATGCCAGAGGGTCTACCATACTTGCAAGAACCAAACAATGCCAACTTGACAGAAGGCGTTCCAGCTAAATACTTCTTGCCACTTGGTGGAGATATCAAGGAAGCTATCAGCAATCTTGAACTTAACCCTCCATTCAAGAAGAAAAACCTTGGAAATATCATCGCTGAAATCTTCAAACGTTTCCGTACGACAGAAACTTCTGCCCTACTTGACCGTATGAAGAACCTTGGTTACCACCATTCAACTCTTGCAGGATTGACAGTGGGTATTGCCGATATCCCAGTCGTTGATGACAAGGCTGAAATCATTGAAGAATCACACAAACGTGTAGAACAAATCACAAAACAATTCCGTCGTGGTATGATCACAGACGACGAGCGTTACAATGCTGTTACAGCTGAATGGCGTGCTGCCCGTGAAAAACTTGAGAAACGCTTGATTGCCAACCAAGATCCTAAGAACCCAATCGTTATGATGATGGACTCTGGAGCCCGTGGTAACATCTCAAACTTCTCACAGCTTGCCGGGATGCGTGGTCTGATGGCGGCTCCGAACGGACGTATCATGGAATTGCCAATCCTTTCAAACTTCCGCGAAGGTTTGTCAGTACTCGAAATGTTCTTCTCAACTCACGGTGCCCGTAAAGGTATGACCGATACGGCCCTTAAGACAGCCGACTCAGGTTACTTGACTCGTCGTTTGGTTGACGTTGCCCAAGACGTTATCATCCGTGAGGACGACTGTGGAACTGACCGTGGTCTCTTGATCCGCTCTATCGCAGAAGGAAAAGAGATGATCGAGTCTCTTGAAGAGCGTCTCAATGGTCGTTACACTAAGAAAACTGTTAAACATCCAGAAACTGGTGCAGTGATTATCGGTCCAAATGAGCTGATTACAGAAGACAAGGCGCGTGAAATTGTCAACGCTGGTGTAGAAGAAGTGACTATCCGCTCTGTATTTACATGTAACACTCGTCATGGTGTCTGCCGTCATTGTTACGGTATTAACTTGGCGACTGGTGATGCGGTTGAGGTTGGTGAAGCAGTTGGTACAATCGCTGCCCAATCTATCGGGGAACCTGGTACACAGCTTACAATGCGTACCTTCCACACGGGTGGGGTTGCCTCAAATACCGATATTACTCAGGGTCTTCCTCGTGTCCAAGAAATCTTTGAAGCCCGCAATCCTAAAGGGGAAGCGGTTATCACAGAGGTTAAAGGACAAGTTACAGCTATCGAAGAAGATGCCTCAACTCGTACTAAGAAAGTCTTTGTTAAGGGTGAAACTGGCGAAGGTGAATACGTCGTTCCATTTACAGCTCGTATGCGTGTAGAAGTTGGAGACCAAGTAGCGCGTGGTGCTGCTCTTACAGAAGGTTCTATCCAACCAAAACGTCTCCTTGCTGTTCGCGATGTCTTGTCAGTTGAAACTTACCTTCTCGGTGAAGTACAAAAAGTTTACCGTAGCCAAGGGGTAGAAATCGGTGACAAACACATAGAGGTAATGGTTCGTCAAATGATCCGTAAAGTCCGTGTCATGGATCCAGGAGATACAGACCTTCTCATGGGTACCCTTATGGATATCAATGACTTTACAGATGCTAACAAAGATGTCCTTATCGCAGGTGGAGTTCCAGCGACTGGTCGACCAGTCCTCATGGGAATTACCAAAGCCTCACTTGAAACAAACAGTTTCTTGTCAGCGGCTTCCTTCCAGGAAACAACTCGTGTCCTTACTGACGCAGCTATCCGTGGTAAGAAAGACCATCTCCTTGGACTCAAGGAAAATGTTATCATCGGTAAAATCATCCCAGCAGGTACTGGTATGGCTCGTTACCGTAACCTTGAACCACATGCTATCAACGAAGAAGAATATCTTAATCCTCCAGTAGAGGAAGAAGGAAATGAAGAAACAACAGAAGTAGTTGTGGATGCTGCCGTTGAAACTGTGGAAGAAACAGTAGAATAAGAGAGAATGAGAGAGCCTTTGGGTTCTCTTTCTCTTTTCCGAAAACTTTCTCCATTTTTCCATGAAATATGGTAAAATAATACTCAATGAAAATCAAAGAGCAAACTAGGAAACTAGCCGCAGGTTG
>NZ_AEDV01000006.1 GCF_000148545.1 Streptococcus mitis SK597
GTACTACGGTAAGGCGACGCTGACGTGGTTTGAATTTGATTTTCGAAGAGTATGAGAGTCAGCTCTCGCTTTTCTCATAGTGGGAGGTAAGGATGGAACTACGCAGACCAAGATTAGCAGATAAAGAAACAGTTTTAGAGATGATGGCAGAGTTTGAAAAGAGCCAATCAGCCCATGATGGAGGATTTTGGGATACAGAGAACTTTGTGTATGAAGAGTGGTTGGAAACAAATATGCAAAAAGAGCTGGGAATAAACTTGCCTGAAAATCGTGTTCCTTCTATTCAATTTGTATCATTTGATGATGTAGGTCGTACTCTAGGATTTTTGAATCTGCGATTGAGACTGAACGAGGGGTTACTGAATTATGCTGGCCACATTGGCTACTCCATCCGTCCATCAGAAAGAGGCAAAGGTTATGCAAAAGAGACTCTCCGTCAGGGCTTGCAAGTTGCTAAGGAAAAGAGTATCAAGAAAGCTCTGGTGACCTGTAGTGTGAATAATTCTGCTAGTAGAGCAGTCATTTTAGCAAATGGTGGGCTCCTTGAGGATGTTCGTAATGAAGTCGAGCGTTATTGGATAGAGGTGGCGAATGAATAATCCAAAACCACAAGAATGGAAAAGCGAGGAACTCAGTCAAGGGCGTATCATTGACTACAAGGCCTTTAACTTTGTGGACGGCGAAGGCGTGCGGAACTCCCTCTATGTAGCAGGTTGCATGTTTCACTGCGAGGGGTGTTATAATGTTGCGACTTGGTCTTTCAATGCTGGCATTCCCTATACAGCAGAATTAGAAGAACAGATCATGGCAGACCTTGCTCAACCTTATGTTCAAGGCTTGACCTTGTTGGGAGGGGAGCCCTTTCTCAATACGGGCATTCTCTTGCCTCTTGTTAAACGCATCCGAAAGGAATTGCCAGACAAGGACATCTGGTCTTGGACCGGCTATACATGGGAAGAAATGATGTTGGAAACTCCAGATAAACTGGAACTCTTATCATTGATTGATATTCTTGTCGATGGACGATACGATCGAACTAAGAGGAATCTCATGCTCCAGTTTCGAGGTTCGTCCAATCAACGCATCATCGATGTGCAAAAATCTCTCAAAAGTGGGCAAGTAGTGATTTGGGATAAGCTTAATGACGGAAAAGAAAGCTATGAGCAGGTGAAGAGAGAGTGAAGAAAAATGACTTAATGGAAGGACTGGTTTCAGAGATAGAAGCTGGAAAAGTCAAGACACTGGGAATATACGGTCATGGGGCTTCGGGTAAATCAACCTTTGCACAGAAATTGTACCAATCTTTAGATTCTACTACAGTGAATTTGCTAGAAACAGATCCTTATATCACTTCAGAACGTCATCTGGTAGTACCAAAGCAAGCACCAGATCAAAAGGTGACAGCTTGTCTTCCAGTGGCGCATGAATTGGCAAGTTTGCGGAGAGATATCTTAGCCTTGCAGGCGGGTATGGATGTCTTGACAATTGAAGAGCCTTGGAAGGCTAGTGAGGTCTTGTCAGGAGAAAAACCAATTCTGATTGTCGAAGGGATGTCGGTAGGCTTTTTACCCAAAGAACTCTTTGACAAAACCATCTGTTTCTACACGGATGAGGAGACCGAATTAAAGCGACGCCTTGCTAGAGATACGACTATGAGAAATCGCGATACATCCTTTATATTGGCTAGTCATCAGATGAGACGGGAGCAGTATCTGCAATACTATAAAGAAACTGAGTCTAAGGCGGATGTCTTAGTGGACCAATCAGAAGGTAAATTTGAGGTCAAGAGAACTCAACTTATATAGAAGAAAATCCCTAATTTTAAAAAGAAAAATAGGAAAACAGTTTCATCGTAAAAAAACGAAAAAAACCTAACAAATCCCTTGCAATCGCAGGGGCTTTGTGTTATTCTATTATGGTGCTGTAAATTACAGCTTTAGCTTTGATGCAAGAGGTTGCGACACGCTCGGTTGCATTGCCACGCAACACCGCGTCGGTTTTCTTGTGGAGCTAGCCTATTATCTTAAATAGACGAAAAGGAGAAAAAGATGGCAAACAAAAAAATCCGTATCCGTTTGAAAGCTTACGAACACCGTACGCTTGATACAGCGGCTGCAAAAATCGTAGAATCAGCTACTCGTACAGGTGCACAAGTTGCGGGTCCAATCCCACTTCCAACTGAACGTAGCCTCTACACAATCATTCGTGCGACTCACAAATACAAAGACTCTCGCGAACAATTTGAAATGCGTACACACAAACGTTTGATCGATATCGTTAACCCAACTCAAAAAACAGTTGATGCTTTGATGAAATTGGATCTTCCAAGTGGTGTAAACGTAGAAATCAAACTTTAATCTAAAATATAAAAGAGCAGAGGCTGGTGTTTCAATTTAATTGAACACGGGCTAAACTCGGTGTGAAAAAGATAAACTTCCTAGTGTCTGCTAGACACTGCGTCAGTTTCCTATTTTCACTTTGAGTTTGACGCCCTTTGTATCTTAGACTTGAGCATAAAAAACGCTCGTTAAAAACTTTTTGAATAAAAAATATAGAAAAGGAACTATTTTCTCATGACAAAAGGAATCTTAGGGAAAAAAGTGGGAATGACTCAAATCTTCACTGAAGCTGGCGAATTGATCCCTGTAACAGTTATTGAAGCAACTCCAAACGTTGTTCTTCAAGTTAAAACTGTTGAAACAGACGGATACAACGCTATCCAAGTTGGTTTCGATGACAAACGCGAAGTATTGAGCAACAAACCTGCTAAAGGACATGTAGCGAAAGCTAACACGGCTCCTAAGCGCTTCATTCGTGAATTCAAAAACGTTGAAGGCTTGGAAGTTGGTGCTGAAATCACAGTTGAAACATTCGCAGCTGGAGACGTTGTTGACGTAACTGGTACTTCTAAAGGTAAAGGTTTCCAAGGTGTTATCAAACGCCACGGACAATCACGTGGACCAATGGCTCACGGTTCTCGTTACCACCGTCGTCCAGGTTCTATGGGACCTGTTGCACCTAACCGCGTATTCAAAGGTAAAAACCTTGCAGGACGTATGGGTGGCGACCGCGTAACAATTCAAAACCTTGAAGTTGTACAAGTTGTTCCAGAAAAGAACGTTATCCTTATTAAAGGTAACGTACCAGGTGCTAAGAAATCTCTTATCACTATCAAATCAGCAGTTAAAGCTGGTAAATAATAAAGAAAGGGGAAATCAGTCACAATGGCAAACGTAACATTATTTGACCAAACTGGTAAAGAAGCTGGCCAAGTTGTTCTTAACGATGCAGTATTTGGTATTGAACCAAATGAATCAGTTGTGTTTGATGTGATCATCAGCCAACGCGCAAGCCTTCGCCAAGGAACACACGCTGTTAAAAACCGCTCTGCAGTATCAGGTGGTGGACGCAAACCATGGCGTCAAAAAGGAACTGGACGTGCTCGTCAAGGTTCTATCCGCTCACCACAATGGCGTGGTGGTGGTGTTGTCTTCGGACCAACTCCACGTTCATACGGCTACAAACTTCCACAAAAAGTTCGTCGCCTAGCTCTTAAATCAGTTTACTCTGAAAAAGTTGCTGAAAACAAATTTGTAGCCGTTGATTCTCTTGAATTTACAGCTCCAAAAACTGCTGAATTTGCAAAAGTTCTTGCAGCATTGAGCATCGATTCTAAAGTTCTTGTTATCCTTGAAGAAGGAAATGAATTCGCAGCTCTTTCAGCTCGTAACCTTCCAAACGTGAAAGTTGCAACTGCTACAACTGCAAGTGTTCTTGACATCGCAAATAGTGACAAACTTCTTGTTACTCAAGCAGCTATCTCTAAAATCGAGGAGGTTCTTGCATAATGAATTTGTATGATGTTATCAAAAAACCTGTCATCACTGAAAGCTCAATGGCTCAACTTGAAGCAGGAAAATATGTATTTGAAGTTGACACTCGTGCACACAAACTTTTGATCAAGCAAGCTGTTGAAGCTGCTTTCGAAGGTGTTAAAGTTGCTAATGTTAACACAATCAACGTAAAACCAAAAGCTAAACGTGTTGGACGTTACACTGGTTTTACTAACAAAACTAAAAAAGCTATCATCACACTTACAGCTGATTCTAAAGCAATCGAGTTGTTTGCTGCTGAAGCTGAATAATCTAAGGAGGAAATATCGTGGGAATTCGTGTTTATAAACCAACAACAAACGGTCGCCGTAATATGACTTCTTTGGATTTCGCTGAAATCACAACAAGCACTCCTGAAAAATCATTGCTTGTTGCATTGAAGAGCAAGGCTGGTCGTAACAACAACGGTCGTATCACAGTTCGTCACCAAGGTGGTGGACACAAACGTTTCTACCGTTTGGTTGACTTCAAACGTAACAAAGACAACGTTGAAGCAGTTGTTAAAACAATCGAGTACGATCCAAACCGTTCTGCAAACATCGCTCTTGTACACTACACTGACGGTGTGAAAGCATACATCATCGCTCCAAAAGGTCTTGAAGTAGGTCAACGTATCGTTTCAGGTCCAGAAGCAGATATCAAAGTCGGGAATGCTCTTCCACTTGCTAACATCCCAGTTGGTACTTTGATCCACAACATCGAGTTGAAACCAGGTCGTGGTGGTGAATTGGTACGTGCTGCTGGAGCATCTGCTCAAGTATTGGGTTCTGAAGGTAAATACGTTCTTGTTCGTCTTCAATCAGGTGAAGTTCGTATGATTCTTGGAACTTGCCGTGCTACAGTTGGTGTTGTCGGAAACGAACAACATGGACTTGTAAACCTTGGTAAAGCAGGACGTAGCCGTTGGAAAGGTATCCGCCCAACAGTTCGTGGTTCTGTAATGAACCCTAACGATCACCCACACGGTGGTGGTGAAGGTAAAGCACCAGTTGGTCGTAAAGCACCATCTACTCCATGGGGCAAACCTGCTCTTGGTCTTAAAACTCGTAACAAGAAAGCGAAATCTGACAAACTTATCGTTCGTCGTCGCAACGAGAAATAATATTAAACTAGTCGCTTAAGCAACTAGTAAATCCGCCAGCTCGGTAGCGCTCCATGTGAGCGCAAGCCGCTGTGGTACAACATTTAAAGGAGAAAATATAAAAATGGGACGCAGTCTTAAAAAAGGACCTTTCGTCGATGAGCATTTGATGAAAAAAGTTGAAGCTCAAGCTAACGACGAAAAGAAAAAAGTTATTAAAACTTGGTCACGTCGTTCAACGATCTTCCCAAGTTTCATTGGTTACACTATTGCAGTTTATGACGGACGTAAACACGTACCTGTTTACATCCAAGAAGACATGGTAGGTCACAAACTTGGTGAATTTGCACCAACTCGTACTTACAAAGGTCACGCTGCAGACGACAAGAAAACACGTAGAAAATAAGGAGAACATAAATGGCAGAAATTACTTCAGCTAAAGCAATGGCTCGTACAGTACGTGTTTCACCTCGTAAATCACGTCTTGTTCTTGATAACATCCGTGGTAAAAGCGTAGCCGATGCAATCGCAATCTTGACATTCACTCCAAACAAAGCTGCTGAAATCATCTTGAAAGTTTTGAACTCAGCTGTAGCTAACGCTGAAAACAACTTTGGTTTGGATAAAGCTAACTTGGTAGTATCTGAAGCATTCGCAAACGAAGGACCAACTATGAAACGTTTCCGTCCACGTGCGAAAGGTTCAGCTTCACCAATCAACAAACGTACAGCTCACATCACTGTAGCTGTTGCAGAAAAATAAGGAGGTAAAATCGTGGGTCAAAAAGTACATCCAATTGGTATGCGTGTCGGCATCATCCGTGATTGGGATGCCAAATGGTATGCTGAAAAAGAATACGCGGATTACCTTCATGAAGATCTTGCAATCCGTAAATTCGTTCAAAAAGAACTTGCTGACGCAGCAGTTTCAACTATCGAAATCGAACGTGCAGTAAACAAAGTTAACGTGTCACTTCACACTGCTAAACCAGGTATGGTTATCGGTAAAGGTGGTGCAAACGTTGATGCACTCCGTGCAAAACTTAACAAATTGACTGGAAAACAAGTACACATCAACATCATCGAAATCAAACAACCTGATTTGGATGCTCACCTTGTAGGTGAAGGTATTGCTCGTCAATTGGAGCAACGTGTTGCTTTCCGTCGTGCACAAAAACAAGCAATCCAACGTGCAATGCGTGCTGGAGCTAAAGGAATCAAAACTCAAGTATCAGGTCGTTTGAACGGTGCAGATATCGCCCGTGCTGAAGGATACTCTGAAGGAACTGTTCCACTTCACACACTTCGTGCAGATATCGATTACGCTTGGGAAGAAGCAGATACTACATACGGTAAACTTGGTGTTAAAGTATGGATCTACCGTGGTGAAGTTCTTCCAGCTCGCAAAAACACTAAAGGAGGTAAATAACCAATGTTAGTACCTAAACGTGTTAAACACCGTCGTGAATTCCGTGGAAAAATGCGCGGTGAAGCAAAAGGTGGAAAAGAAGTAGCATTCGGTGAATACGGTCTTCAAGCTACAACTAGCCACTGGATCACTAACCGCCAAATCGAAGCTGCTCGTATCGCCATGACTCGTTACATGAAACGTGGTGGTAAAGTTTGGATTAAAATCTTCCCACACAAATCATACACTGCTAAAGCTATCGGTGTGCGTATGGGATCTGGTAAAGGGGCACCTGAAGGTTGGGTAGCACCAGTTAAACGTGGTAAAGTGATGTTCGAAATCGCTGGTGTATCTGAAGAGATCGCTCGCGAAGCGCTTCGTCTTGCTAGCCACAAATTGCCAGTTAAATGTAAATTCGTAAAACGTGAAGCAGAATAAGGAGAAGGCATGAAACTTAATGAAGTAAAAGAATTTGTTAAAGAACTTCGTGGTCTTTCTCAAGAAGAACTCGCGAAGCGCGAAAACGAATTGAAAAAAGAATTGTTTGAACTTCGTTTCCAAGCTGCTACTGGTCAATTGGAACAAACAGCTCGCTTGAAAGAAGTTAAAAAACAAATCGCTCGTATCAAAACAGTTCAATCTGAAGCGAAATAATAGACTAGGGAAGGAGAAATTTCAATGGAACGCAATAATCGTAAAGTTCTTGTTGGACGTGTTGTATCTGACAAAATGGACAAGACAATCACAGTTGTAGTTGAAACAAAACGTAACCACCCAGTCTATGGTAAACGTATTAACTACTCTAAAAAATACAAAGCTCATGATGAAAACAATGTTGCCAAAGAAGGCGATATCGTACGTATCATGGAAACTCGTCCGCTTTCAGCTACAAAACGTTTCCGTCTTGTAGAAGTTGTTGAAGAAGCGGTCATCATCTAATCAAACCTGAAAGGAGAAAACTGAAATGATTCAAACAGAAACTCGTTTGAAAGTCGCAGACAACAGCGGTGCTCGCGAAATCTTGACTATCAAAGTTCTTGGTGGTTCAGGACGTAAATTTGCAAACATCGGTGATGTTATCGTGGCATCTGTAAAACAAGCTACTCCTGGTGGTGCGGTTAAAAAAGGTGACGTTGTTAAAGCAGTTATCGTTCGTACTAAATCAGGTGCTCGTCGTGCTGATGGTTCATACATCAAATTTGACGAAAACGCAGCAGTTATCATCCGTGAAGACAAAACTCCTCGCGGAACACGTATCTTTGGTCCAGTTGCACGTGAATTGCGTGAAGGTGGCTTCATGAAGATCGTGTCACTTGCTCCAGAAGTACTTTAATTTTTAGAAACAAACTAGTCCCCTGGATTTACCTCCAGGGTGCCCTTATGGGCGTAAGAAAAATCAAGGAGAAACCTAATGTTTGTAAAAAAAGGCGACAAAGTTCGCGTAATCGCTGGTAAAGATAAGGGAACAGAAGCTGTTGTCCTTACTGCCCTTCCAAAAGTAAACAAAGTTATCGTTGAAGGTGTTAACATCGTTAAGAAACACCAACGTCCAACTAACGAGCTTCCTCAAGGTGGTATCATCGAGAAAGAAGCAGCTATCCACGTATCAAACGTTCAAGTTTTGGACAAAAATGGTGTAGCTGGTCGTGTTGGTTACAAATTTGTAGACGGTAAAAAAGTTCGCTACAACAAAAAATCAGGCGAAGTGCTTGATTAATCACGAAGGAAAGGAGAAGTATAATGGCAAATCGTTTAAAAGAAAAATATCTTAATGAAGTAGTTCCTGCTTTGACAGAACAATTCAACTACTCATCAGTGATGGCTGTGCCTAAAGTAGATAAGATCGTTTTGAACATGGGTGTTGGTGAAGCTGTATCAAACGCTAAAAGCCTTGAAAAAGCTGCTGAAGAATTGGCACTTATCTCAGGTCAAAAACCACTTATCACTAAAGCTAAAAAATCAATCGCCGGCTTCCGTCTTCGTGAAGGTGTTGCGATCGGTGCAAAAGTTACCCTTCGTGGTGAACGTATGTACGAATTCTTGGATAAATTGGTATCAGTTTCACTTCCACGTGTACGTGACTTCCACGGTGTTCCAACAAAATCATTTGATGGACGCGGAAACTACACACTTGGTGTGAAAGAACAATTGATCTTCCCAGAAATCAACTTCGATGACGTTGACAAAACTCGTGGTCTTGACATCGTTATCGTAACAACTGCTAACACTGACGAAGAGTCACGTGCATTGCTTACAGGCCTTGGAATGCCTTTTGCAAAATAATATAGGAGGTAAATCTAATGGCTAAAAAATCAATGATTGCTAAGAACAAACGTCCAGCGAAGTTCTCTACTCAAGCTTATACTCGTTGTGAAAAATGTGGTCGTCCACATTCAGTTTACCGCAAATTTAAACTTTGCCGTGTTTGCTTCCGTGAATTAGCTTACAAAGGACAAATCCCTGGTGTAACAAAAGCATCTTGGTAATTTAAGATATCAAGGGCGTCAAAACTCTAAGTGAAAATAGGAAACTTGACGAAGAAACTAAAGTTTCTAGGAAAGTTTATCTTTTTCACACAGAGTTTAGCCCGGGTTCAGTTGGGCTTGCCAATTTGAACACGAGTTACAGCTTTGGCAAAAAAGACCAATTTTCTTTGGAGCATTGCTCCTGCATCAAATTGCCTATTTTTGCTCTTGCTGTTACGCTCTTTGTATCATGTATTAACTAGCAAGTGCAACTTGCAAACTACTAGTAAGAGGAGAAAAACAAAATGGTTATGACTGACCCAATCGCAGACTTCTTAACTCGTATTCGTAATGCTAACCAAGCTAAACACGAGGTACTTGAAGTACCTGCATCAAACATCAAAAAAGGGATTGCTGAAATCCTTAAACGCGAAGGTTTTGTAAAAAACGTTGAAATCATCGAAGATGACAAACAAGGCATCATCCGTGTATTCCTTAAATACGGACCAAACGGTGAAAAAGTTATCACTAACTTGAAACGTGTTTCTAAACCAGGACTTCGTGTCTACAAAAAACGTGAAGACCTTCCAAAAGTTCTTAACGGACTTGGAATTGCTATCCTTTCAACTTCTGAAGGTTTGCTTACTGATAAAGAAGCACGCCAAAAGAATGTTGGTGGAGAAGTTATCGCTTACGTTTGGTAATATTTAGCTCCCAATTTCTTTGTGACTCTTCGTTATCGTCTCTTGTCTAACCCAAAGTTATGCCTGCGAGACGATGCCTAGATTCACTTTGAAATTGAAACCTAAATGTTCCTTTAAATCGAGAAATCGATTTAACCCCGTGAAAACTGGCCGTTCTGGCCTGACAATTTAACAGGAGAAAATAAACATGTCACGTATTGGTAATAAAGTTATCGTGTTGCCTGCTGGTGTTGAACTCACTAACAATGACAACCTTGTAACTGTAAAAGGACCTAAAGGAGAACTTACTCGTGAGTTCTCAAAAGATATTGAAATCCGTGTGGAAGGTACCGAAGTAACTCTTCACCGTCCAAACGATTCAAAAGAAATGAAAACTATCCACGGAACTACTCGTGCCCTTTTGAACAACATGGTTGTTGGTGTATCAGAAGGATTCAAGAAAGAACTTGAAATGCGTGGGGTTGGTTACCGTGCACAGCTTCAAGGATCTAAACTTGTTTTGGCTGTTGGTAAATCTCATCCAGACGAAGTTGAAGCTCCAGAAGGAATTACTTTTGAACTTCCAAACCCAACAACAATCGTTGTTAGCGGAATTTCAAAAGAAGTAGTTGGTCAAACAGCTGCTTATGTACGTAGCCTTCGTTCACCAGAACCATATAAAGGTAAAGGTATCCGTTACGTTGGTGAATTCGTTCGCCGTAAAGAAGGTAAAACAGGTAAATAATGTTGAGTGGTTGATTTTCAACCACCAATCTATTTTCCAACTTTGTGCATAGCACACGATTTAAAACTAAAGAGGTGAAAACTGTGATTTCAAAACCAGATAAAAACAAACTCCGCCAAAAACGCCACCGTCGCGTTCGCGGAAAACTCTCTGGAACTGCTGATCGCCCACGTTTGAACGTATTCCGTTCTAATACAGGCATCTACGCTCAAGTGATTGATGACGTAGCGGGTGTAACGCTCGCAAGTGCTTCAACTCTTGACAAAGAAGTTTCAAAAGGAACTAAAACTGAACAAGCCGTTGCTGTCGGTAAACTCGTTGCAGAACGTGCAAACGCTAAAGGTATTTCAGAAGTGGTGTTCGACCGCGGTGGATATCTATATCACGGACGTGTGAAAGCTTTGGCTGATGCAGCTCGTGAAAACGGATTGAAATTCTAATAGGAGGACACTAGAAAATGGCATTTAAAGACAATGCAGTTGAATTAGAAGAACGCGTAGTTGCTGTCAACCGTGTTACAAAAGTTGTTAAAGGTGGACGTCGTCTTCGTTTCGCAGCTCTTGTTGTTGTTGGTGACCACAACGGTCGCGTAGGATTTGGTACTGGTAAAGCTCAAGAAGTTCCAGAAGCAATCCGTAAAGCAGTAGATGATGCTAAGAAAAACTTGATCGAAGTTCCTATGGTTGGAACAACAATCCCACACGAAGTTCTTTCAGAATTCGGTGGAGCTAAAGTATTGTTGAAACCTGCTGTAGAAGGTTCTGGAGTTGCCGCTGGTGGTGCAGTTCGTGCCGTTGTGGAATTGGCAGGTGTGGCAGATATTACATCTAAATCACTTGGTTCTAACACTCCAATCAACATTGTTCGTGCAACTGTTGAAGGTTTGAAACAATTGAAACGCGCTGAAGAAGTTGCTGCCCTTCGTGGTATTTCAGTTTCTGATTTGGCATAAGAAAGGGGATAAAATGGCTCAAATTAAAATTACTTTGACTAAGTCTCCAATCGGACGCATTCCATCACAACGTAAAACTGTTGTAGCACTTGGACTTGGCAAATTGAACAGCTCTGTTATTAAAGAAGATAACGCTGCTATCCGTGGTATGATCACAGCAGTATCTCACTTGGTAACAGTTGAAGAAGTAAACTAATGAATTTTTAGGGGATGTGCAGTATACCATCCCCTAAAACTAGATATAGTCATCTATGATGGCGTCGTATAGGCGAGTTGATGGGGGAGACAACCTTTTCTCCCTTATCGGCGCTAGCATTTTACAAAAGAGGAGAAAATAAAAATGAAACTTCATGAATTGAAACCTGCAGAAGGTTCTCGTAAAGTACGTAACCGCGTTGGTCGTGGTACTTCATCAGGTAACGGTAAAACATCTGGTCGTGGTCAAAAAGGTCAAAAAGCTCGTAGCGGTGGCGGAGTTCGCCTTGGTTTTGAAGGTGGACAAACTCCATTGTTCCGTCGTCTTCCAAAACGTGGATTCACTAACATCAACGCTAAAGAATACGCAATTGTGAACCTTGACCAATTGAACGTCTTTGAAGATGGTGCTGAAGTTACTCCAGTTGTTCTTATCGAAGCAGGAATTGTTAAAGCTGAAAAATCAGGTATTAAAGTTCTTGGTAACGGTGAGTTGACTAAGAAATTGACTGTGAAAGCAGCTAAATTCTCTAAATCAGCTGAAGAAGCTATCACTGCTAAAGGTGGTTCAGTAGAAGTCATCTAAGAGAGGTGACCTATGTTTTTTAAATTATTAAGAGAAGCTCTTAAAGTCAAGCAAGTTCGATCAAAAATTTTATTCACAATTTTTATCGTTTTAGTCTTTCGTATCGGAACTAGCATTACAGTTCCCGGTGTGAATGCCAATAGCTTGAATGCTTTAAGTGGATTATCCTTCTTAAACATGTTGAGCTTGGTCTCAGGGAATGCCATGAAAAACTTCTCAGTTTTTGCTCTTGGTGTTAGTCCCTACATTACAGCCTCTATCGTTGTCCAACTCTTGCAAATGGATATTTTACCCAAGTTTGTAGAGTGGGGTAAACAAGGGGAAGTAGGTCGAAGAAAATTAAATCAAGCTACTCGTTATATTGCTCTTGTTCTAGCTTTTGTGCAATCTATCGGGATTACAGCTGGTTTTAATACTTTGGCTGGAGCTCAATTGTTGAAAACAGCTCTTACTCCACAAGTCTTTATCATGATTGGTATCATCTTAACAGCTGGTAGCATGATTGTGACTTGGTTGGGAGAGCAAATTACAGATAAGGGATACGGAAATGGTGTTTCTATGATTATCTTTGCTGGGATTGTTGCATCAATTCCAGAGATGATTCAGGGCATCTATGTGGACTACTTTGTGAACGTCCCAAGTAGCCGTATCAACTCATCTATCATTTTCGTAATTATTTTGATTATTACTGTATTGTTGATCATTTATTTTACAACTTATGTTCAACAAGCAGAATACAAAATTCCAATCCAATATACTAAGGTTGCACAAGGTGCTCCATCTAGCTCTTACCTTCCTTTGAAGGTAAACCCCGCTGGAGTTATCCCTGTTATCTTTGCAAGTTCGATTACTGCAGCGCCAGCGGCTATTCTTCAGTTTTTGAGCGCTACAGGTCATGATTGGGCTTGGGTAAGAACAGCACAAGAAATGCTGGCAACAACTTCACCAACTGGTATTGCTATGTATGCTTTGTTGATTATTCTCTTTACATTCTTCTATACGTTTGTACAGATTAATCCTGAAAAAGCGGCAGAAAACTTACAAAAGAGCGGTGCTTATATCCATGGAGTTCGTCCTGGTAAAGGTACAGAAGAATATATGTCTAAACTTCTTCGTCGTCTTGCAACTGTTGGTTCTCTCTTCCTTGGTGTGATTTCTATTTTACCGATCGTAGCAAAAGATGTTTTCGGACTTTCAGAAGCAGTTGCTTTTGGAGGAACTAGTCTTTTGATCATTATCTCTACAGGTATTGAAGGTATCAAACAATTGGAAGGTTACCTATTGAAACGTAAGTATGTTGGTTTCATGGATAGAACAGAATAAAAGTATTTACTGATACTCTTCGAAAATCAAATTCAAACCACGTCAGCTTTATCTGCAACCTCAAAGCAGTGCTTTGAGCAACCTGCGGCTAGCTTCCTAGTTTGCTCTTTGATTTTCATTGAGTATGAATCAGTAAATACTGAGGGAGTGGAGGGTTAAACTCTGACATTTGTGAGAGTTTGGTCTCCCCTCTTCTATTTTGTTTTTAAATAGGGGTGAAAAGACTTTTTGCTTCTATTTAAAAATAAAATAAGGAGATCAAATCATGAATCTTTTGATTATGGGCTTACCTGGTGCAGGTAAGGGAACTCAAGCAGCAAAAATCGTAGAACAATTCCATGTTGCACATATCTCAACGGGTGATATGTTCCGCGCTGCTATGGCAAATCAAACTGAAATGGGTGTTCTTGCTAAGTCATACATTGACAAGGGTGAATTGGTTCCTGACGAAGTTACAAATGGAATCGTAAAAGAACGTCTTTCACAAGATGATATTAAAGAAACAGGATTCTTGTTGGATGGTTACCCACGTACAATCGAACAAGCTCATGCCTTGGACAAAACATTGGCTGAACTTGGCATTGAACTAGAAGGTGTCATCAACATTGAAGTGAATCCAGATAGCCTCTTGGAACGTTTGAGTGGTCGTATTATCCACCGCGTAACTGGAGAAACTTTCCACAAGGTCTTTAACCCACCAGTTGACTATAAGGAAGAAGATTACTACCAACGTGAAGATGATAAGCCTGAGACAGTGAAACGTCGTTTGGATGTGAATATTGCTCAAGGAGAACCAATCATTGCTCACTACCGTGCCAAAGGTTTGGTTCATGACATCGAAGGTAATCAAGATATCAATGATGTCTTCTCAGATATCGAAAAAGTATTGACAAATTTGAAATAAAGCGTTTTTCACACTTGCAAAAATCCGCTACAAATGTTATACTAAGATAGTCTGACTTATAATTGTTGTCTCTGTATCTAGAGGCATCGAATCGAAATTTATGGAGGTGCTTTTGCGTGGCAAAAGACGATGTGATTGAAGTTGAAGGCAAAGTAGTTGATACAATGCCGAATGCAATGTTTACGGTTGAACTTGAAAATGGACATCAGATTTTAGCAACAGTTTCTGGTAAAATTCGTAAAAACTATATTCGTATTTTAGCGGGAGATCGTGTTACTGTCGAAATGAGTCCATATGACTTGACACGTGGACGTATCACTTACCGCTTTAAATAATCGAAAAACTTGGAGGGATAAGAAATGAAAGTAAGACCATCGGTCAAACCAATTTGCGAATACTGTAAAGTTATTCGTCGTAATGGTCGTGTTATGGTAATTTGCCCAGCAAATCCAAAACACAAACAACGTCAAGGATAAGATAGAAAGGAGAAAACATGGCTCGTATTGCTGGAGTTGACATTCCAAATGACAAACGCGTAGTAATCTCATTGACTTATGTTTATGGTATCGGACTTGCAACATCTAAGAAAATTTTGGCTGCTGCTGGAATCTCAGAAGATGTTCGTGTACGTGATCTTACATCAGATCAAGAAGATGCTATCCGTCGTGAAGTGGATGCAATCAAAGTTGAAGGTGACCTTCGTCGTGAAGTAAACTTGAACATCAAACGTTTGATGGAAATCGGTTCATACCGTGGTATCCGTCACCGTCGTGGACTTCCTGTCCGTGGACAAAACACTAAAAACAACGCTCGCACTCGTAAAGGTAAAGCTGTTGCGATTGCTGGTAAGAAAAAATAATATAGGAGGTAAAAGTCTTGGCTAAACCAACACGTAAACGTCGTGTGAAAAAGAATATCGAATCTGGTATTGCTCATATTCACGCTACATTTAATAACACTATTGTTATGATTACTGATGTGCATGGTAATGCAATTGCTTGGTCATCAGCTGGTGCTCTTGGTTTCAAAGGTTCTCGTAAATCTACACCATTCGCTGCTCAAATGGCTTCTGAAGCTGCTGCTAAATCTGCACAAGAACACGGTCTTAAATCAGTTGAAGTTACTGTAAAAGGTCCAGGTTCTGGTCGTGAGTCAGCTATTCGTGCGCTTGCTGCCGCTGGTCTTGAAGTAACAGCAATTCGTGATGTGACTCCAGTGCCACACAATGGTGCTCGTCCTCCAAAACGTCGCCGTGTATAATCATCGCATTACACTGCTTTTCGTTTAAGAGGGAGTAACTAAATGATCGAGTTTGAAAAACCAAATATAACAAAAATTGATGAAAATAAAGATTATGGCAAGTTTGTAATCGAACCACTTGAACGTGGCTACGGTACAACTCTTGGTAACTCTCTTCGTCGTGTACTTCTAGCTTCTCTACCAGGAGCAGCTGTGACATCTATCAATATTGATGGTGTGTTACATGAGTTTGACACAGTTCCAGGTGTTCGTGAAGACGTGATGCAAATCATTCTGAACATTAAAGGAATTGCAGTGAAATCGTACGTTGAAGACGAAAAAATCATCGAACTAGATGTTGAAGGTCCTGCTGAAGTAACAGCTGGTGACATTTTGACAGATAGCGATATTGAAATTGTAAATCCAGATCATTATCTCTTTACAATCGGTGAAGGTTCTTCTCTAAAAGCGACTATGACTGTTAACAGTGGTCGTGGATATGTACCTGCTGATGAAAATAAAAAGGATAATGCACCAGTTGGAACACTTGCTGTAGATTCTATTTATACACCAGTTACAAAAGTCAACTATCAAGTGGAACCTGCTCGTGTAGGTAGCAATGATGGATTTGACAAATTAACCCTTGAAATCTTGACAAATGGAACAATTATTCCAGAAGATGCTTTAGGGCTTTCAGCACGTATTTTGACAGAACATCTTGATTTGTTTACAAATCTTACTGAGATTGCTAAGTCAACTGAAGTGATGAAAGAAGCTGATACTGAATCTGACGACCGTATTTTGGATCGTACGATTGAGGAACTGGACTTGTCTGTGCGTTCATACAACTGTTTGAAACGTGCCGGTATCAATACTGTGCATGATTTGACAGAAAAATCTGAAGCAGAGATGATGAAAGTACGAAATCTTGGACGCAAGAGTTTGGAAGAAGTGAAACTCAAACTCATTGATTTGGGTCTTGGATTAAAAGATAAATAAAGGAGGAATACATGGCTTACCGTAAACTAGGACGCACTAGCTCACAACGTAAAGCAATGCTTCGCGATTTGACAACTGACCTTTTGATCAACGAATCAATCGTGACAACTGAAGCTCGTGCTAAAGAAATCCGTAAAACTGTTGAAAAAATGATTACTCTAGGTAAACGTGGTGATTTGCATGCACGTCGTCAAGCAGCTGCTTTCGTACGTAATGAAATCGCATCTGAAAACTATGATGAAGCAACTGATAAGTACACTTCTACTACAGCACTTCAAAAATTGTTCTCAGAAATTGCACCTCGTTATGCTGAACGTAACGGTGGATACACTCGTATCCTTAAAACTGAACCACGTCGTGGTGATGCAGCGCCAATGGCAATCATCGAATTAGTATAAAATCATCAATTTTGTTGAGTGTTATGATGATGGAGTCTTGTGCTCTTAGTCTAGCTCTGGTCTACCGCTAGGATTTCGGTCCTAGCGGGAACACTCATCATAAGTTGGGATAGTAGACGCTTGTTTACGAAATTGTTTTTTGCTTAAGAACAACTTCGTAAGCAGGCGTTTTTGAGTATTTTAGTTAGAATTATGCTATACTATTTGAAAAGAATCCTGTTTAATGTTCAGGTTTCCTATTAAAAGAAGAATTGGAGTTTGCTTATGAAAGCGATTATAACTGTTGTTGGTAAAGATAAATCTGGAATTGTTGCAGGTGTTTCTGGTAAAATAGCAGAATTGGGTTTGAATATTGATGATATCTCTCAAACTGTCTTGGATGAATATTTCACGATGATGGCTGTCGTCTCTAGCGATGAAAAGCAAGATTTTACCTATCTTCGTAATGAATTTGAAAGCTTTGGACAAACTTTGAATGTGAAAATCAATATTCAGAGTGCAGCGATTTTCGAAGCTATGTATAATATCTAGGAGGTGCACATGGATATTAGACAAGTTACTGAAACCATCGCCATGATTGAGGAGCAAAACTTCGATATCAGAACTATTACCATGGGGATTTCCCTTTTGGACTGTATTGATCCAGATATCAATCGTGCTGCGGAGAAAATTTATCAAAAGATTAGGACCAAGGCGGCTAATTTAGTGGCTATTGGCGATGAAATTGCAGCTGAGTTGGGGATTCCTATCGTTAATAAGCGTGTATCGGTGACTCCTATTTCTCTGATAGGGGCAGCGACAGATGAGACGGACTACGTTGTTCTGGCAAAAGCGCTTGATAAGGCTGCGAAAGAAATCGGTGTGGATTTTATTGGTGGTTTCTCTGCCTTGGTACAAAAGGGGTACCAAAAGGGAGATGAGATTCTCATCAATTCTATTCCTCGTGCTTTGGCTGAAACGGACAAGGTCTGCTCGTCAGTCAATATCGGCTCAACCAAGTCTGGTATCAATATGACGGCTGTCGCAGATATGGGACGTGTTATCAAGGAAACGGCTACTCTATCTGATATGGGAGCAGCCAAGTTGGTTGTATTCGCTAATGCTGTTGAGGACAATCCATTTATGGCGGGTGCCTTCCATGGTGTTGGGGAGGCAGATGTTATCATCAATGTCGGAGTTTCCGGTCCTGGTGTGGTGAAACGTGCCTTGGAAAAAGTTCGTGGACAGAGCTTTGATGTAGTAGCCGAAACAGTTAAGAAAACTGCTTTTAAAATCACTCGTATCGGTCAATTGGTTGGTCAAATGGCCAGTGAGAGACTGGGTGTGGAGTTTGGTATTGTGGACTTGAGTTTGGCGCCAACTCCTGCAGTTGGGGACTCTGTGGCACGTGTCCTTGAAGAAATGGGGCTAGAGACAGTTGGTACGCATGGAACGACGGCTGCCTTGGCTCTCTTGAATGACCAAGTTAAGAAGGGCGGAGTGATGGCCTGCAACCAAGTTGGTGGTTTGTCTGGTGCCTTTATCCCTGTTTCAGAGGATGAGGGGATGATTGCTGCAGTGCAAAATGGCTCTCTTAATTTAGAAAAACTAGAGGCCATGACGGCTATCTGTTCCGTTGGTTTAGATATGATTGCCATTCCGGAGGATACACCTGCTGAAACCATTGCGGCTATGATTGCAGATGAAGCTGCAATTGGTGTCATTAACATGAAAACAACAGCTGTTCGTATCATTCCAAAAGGAAAAGAAGGCGATATGATTGAATTTGGTGGCCTATTAGGAACTGCACCAGTTATGAAGGTTAATGGGGCTTCGTCTGTCGATTTCATCTCTCGCGGTGGACAAATTCCAGCACCAATTCATAGTTTTAAAAATTAAAAAAATAGGAGAAATTTTAAGTTCTATTTAAGGTTGGATGTGTATACTATAATCATTAAATAAAGACCTCCTAATATTATTTGAAACAGATAACACTGATTTAGTTTGAATTTGATTTTCATCTAATATCTTTATTTAATAGAACTCCTAAACTTTTTCATAATAATCTCCTGCAAAAGTCGCCTGTCTGGGTGGCTTTTGTTTTATCATCCATGATATAATAGAAGCAAACGGAGGACGGAAAATGGTAAAAGTACGATTGTATTTGGTACGTCATGGCAAGACTATGTTTAACACGATTGGTCGCGCGCAAGGTTGGAGCGATACTCCTTTAACAACTGAAGGTGAACGAGGGATTCAAGAATTAGGAATCGGTTTGCGAGAATCTGGTCTACAGTTTGATCGCGCTTATTCGAGTGATTCTGGTCGCACAATTCAGACAATGGGAATCATCCTTGATGAACTTGGCTTGCAGGGGAAAATCCCTTATCGCATGGACAAGCGTATCAGAGAATGGTGTTTTGGTAGCTTTGACGGGGCCTACGATGGCGATCTTTTCATGGGCATTATTCCTCGTATCTTTAATGTGGACCACGTTCACCAATTGTCTTATGCTGAACTGGCTGAGGGTTTGGTAGAGGTCGATACAGCTGGTTGGGCTGAAGGATGGGAAAAACTCAGTGGCCGAATCAAGGAAGGTTTTGAAGCGATTGCCAAAGAAATGGAAACGCAAGGTGGGGGCAATACCCTAGTCGTGAGCCACGGAATGACCATTGGAACCATTGTGTATCTGATTAATGGCATGCATCCGCATGGTCTAGATAATGGTAGCGTGACGATCCTTGAATATGAGGACGGTCAGTTTAGCGTTGAGGTTGTCGGCGATCGTAGTTACCGAGAACTAGGACGTGAGAAGATGGAGGAAGTCTCTATTTAATACTCTTCGAAAATCTCTTTAAACCGCGTCAACGTCGTCTTGCT
>NZ_AEDV01000005.1 GCF_000148545.1 Streptococcus mitis SK597
CAACCTGTGGCTAGCTTCCTAGTTTGCTTTTTGATTTTCATTGAGTATAATTACTTGTTTTTAGCATTCAAACTATCAAGGAGGGGATATGAAATATAGAAAATTTCAATTATTGATGTCCAAGTATGGCTTTAGTCTTTCGATTATGCTGCTTGAACTTTCTCTTGTTTTTGGTCTCTTTCTTTACTTAGGGCGTATGGCTCCTATTCTATGGGTTATTCTCTTAATCTTTATGAGTATGGCGACCATTGTCGCTATTGTCAACCGTTCCATGGCGCCTGAAAGCAAGGTGATGTGGTTAGTGGTAACTTTTGTTCCTATCATTGGCCCCCTGCTCTATCTGATGTTTGGTGAAAGGCGATTGTCCAAAAAAGAGATTAAGCAGTTGGACAAACTTGGTTCTATGCATTTTCGGGAGGACAACAGTAAAGTTCTCCGCCAGAAATTGAAGGAAGATGATAAGGCGGCTTACGGAGTTATCAAGTCTTTGTTAAGTATGGATAGTAACGCCGATGTCTATAATCGAACAGACTCACAATTCTTTTCTTCGGGTGAAAGCATGTGGCAATATATGTTGGAAGACCTCAAGAAAGCTGAGAAATTTATCTTTCTGGAGTACTATATTGTCGAAGAAGGTTTGATGTGGAATAGCATACTAGACATACTAGAGCACAAGGCAGCTCAGGGTGTAGAGGTCAAGATGCTCTATGATGATATCGGCTGTATGGCGACTTTACCTGGAGACTATACTATTCAGCTTCGTAGTCGAGGAATTGAAGCCCATAAATTTAACAAGGTGGTTCCTCGCTTGACGGTGGCTTACAACAATCGGGACCATCGGAAAATCCTTGTCATAGATGGTCAGGTAGCATATACAGGAGGTATTAACTTAGCTGATGAGTACATCAACCATGTAGAACGTTTTGGCTACTGGAAGGACAGTGGGATTCGCTTAGATGGCCCTGGTGTCAAGGCTCTAACCCGTCTCTTTTTGATGACTTGGTATATCAATCGTGGGGAAATCAGCGATTTTGACCAGTATCACTTGGAAAATCAGCCTTGTTCTGGCCAAGGGCTCTGCATTCCTTACGGTAGTGGACCCAAGCCCATCTTCCGTACCCAGGTAGGGAAAAAAGTCTATCAAAGTTTGATTAATCAGGCCACTGATTCAGTCTATATTACAACGCCCTATTTGATTATTGACTATGACTTAACAGAGAGTATTAAAAACGCGGCCATGAGGGGTGTTGATGTCCGCATCGTGACTCCTTTCATTCCAGATAAACAATTAATCCAACTCATCACAAGAGGGGCCTATCCGGATTTATTGTCAGCAGGAGTAAGGATTTTTGAGTATAGTCCAGGCTTTATCCACAGTAAACAAATCCTAGTGGATAAGGACTTTGCTACAGTTGGAACCATTAACTTAGATTATAGAAGTTTGCTTCACCACTATGAAAATGCAGTCTTGCTATATAAAACAGAATCAATCGCTGAGATTCAAAAAGATTTTCAAGAGATTTTTTCAGCATCGCAAGAAATTTTCCCTCATACGATAAAAAATAGCTGGTATCAAAAATTGATTAAGGAAATTGCCCAGTTATTCGCCCCTATCTTATAAGAAATCTAGGACCGAGGACACAAACCAGTCCTATTTTTCTTGCCTTTTACGAATAAGAAGATGTAGGAGGAAAGATGCTGACCCAGAAAGAATTGAACTATATCATGACATTTAAACAGACGCATTTACATCGATTTCGGGAAATTGAAACCTTTGTGAAACTATGCAAAAAATCACTCAAACACCCATCGCAAGCTGACAATCCTAGGACTTTTTGATATACTAAGACAGATAAATTGAATAGGAGAAACGATATGAGTGTGTATGGTAGAGTAGAAGAAGTTCATCAGGAGAATCGTGAACCTCTAGAATTCCAAATCAAACAAGAATCGCATCATCGTGAATCAAGTCGTCTTCCTTTGGTAAAAATTTTACTATGGAGTACGCTTGTAACGGGGATAACTCTAGGAGTACCGCTATTACTCGATTTAATGAGTGCACAGGAAGTGCAGGATTTTTATGCAGGTTGGGCGCTTCATCAGACAGGGAAAATTTACAGCGACTATTATGGAAGTCAAGGTTTGCTTTATTATTTGCTGACTTACGTGACTCAGGGCGGATTTTTCTTTGCCATTTTTGAGTGGTTAGCCTTGGTAGCAGGAGGATTTTTCCTCTTTCGATCGGCGGACACCTTGACAGAGCAAGGAGACCAAGCTGGACAACTAGTGACTATTTTTTACATGCTAGTTACAGGTCTTGCGTTTGGTGGAGGTTATGCGACTCTTTTAGCGCTTCCCTTCTTATTCGCAGCCTTTAGTTTAGTTGCGGCTTACCTAAGCAATCCAAGTCATGACAAGGGATTTGTACGGATTGGGCTGGCTTTGGCAGGCGGATTTTTCTTTGCTCCCTTGGCATCGCTCATGTTTATTGCTGTAGTGAGTTTAGGCTTGTTGGTCTTTAACCTTGGGCATAGACGTTTTGCACATGGATTTTATCAGTTTCTTGCAGTGGCTTTAGGTTTTTCACTGGTCTTTTATCCAACTGCCTACTATAGTGTTGCAACAGGAAGTTTTGGGGATGCCATTAGTGGAATTTTGTATCCAATTCATTCCATTCGTTTGGTTTCAGTTTCGGCATTGTTAGAAAATGTTTTGTTTTATGGGTTGTTGGCTCTTGGCATGGGAGTTTTGGTTTTTGTCTTTTTAGGTCTCTTTCAATCTAAATCCTCTAAACTATATGTCATCTCAGTGCCTGCGAGTTTGTTCCTGATTTTAGGTTTGGTAGTGATTTTCTTTACACAGGATCCTCTACATGCATCCCGTTTGATGCTCATTTTCCCTGTCTTTCTTCTGCTTTTAGTGTCCAATATCAAGGGGCAACAGAGTGGTCGTAGCATTAGAAGAAGACGCAGAGAAGAGCCTGTTAGTCTCTGGCATCGCTATACTAAAGGAAATCTTTACCTACCGATTTTAACTTTGTTATATCTTTTGGCTATTCCTTTTTTGATGAGGTTTGTCCTTTATCCGGTACCTTATCAAGAACGTAATCGTCTTGCTGATTTGGTGAAAGAGGAGACAAGTACGGAAGATGCTATCTATGCATGGGATGATACTGCAACTCTTTATCGTAAGAGTGAGCGCTTGTCGCCATCGGCTATTTTGTCCCCGTTGCACTATACAGCAACTGAGGAAAATCGGAATAAGCTACTCAATGACTTGAAAGAAAAACAACCTAAGGTGATTGTGGTAAATGACAAGGTGGCAGTCTGGTCTGAAGTAGAAACAATCTTGAAAGAAAATTACCAACCAGTAAAGACTGATTACTCAGAGTTTAAAGTCTATAAAATTAAATAACTAAATCAATATCTTGTGTATTTTTAAAAAAATTAGGATTTTTAACACAAGATATTGATTTTTCTTTTTAGAGTGGTATAATACTTTTTAGAAAGAACATTTTAGAAAAGAGCATGCATATGATTGCACTAGAAGAAAAAATTACAATTTTACCAACTCTCTTCGTTGAGAAACGAGATGGGAGACGTGTTGTATTTGATGTGGACAAGATTGACAAGGCTCTCCACAAGGCGGCTGACAAGGTTATGGATGTGACACCCTTGGTTGAAAAGCGCCTAAATGCTCTGACCGAGCGAATTGTCACAGAAATTCATAGTCGCTTTCCACAGGGGGTTAAGATTTACGAAATTCAAAATATCGTA
Source organism: Streptococcus mitis SK597 (assembly GCF_000148545.1). GTDB lineage: Bacteria > Bacillota > Bacilli > Lactobacillales > Streptococcaceae > Streptococcus > Streptococcus mitis_C. The sequence goes on from NZ_AEDV01000005.1 coordinate 3,777, forward strand.
GAACATGAACTGCTTGAAGCCAAAGAATATGCGCTGGCTGAGGAGTATATTACTTATCGGACACAAAGGGATTTTGAGCGTTCAAAAGCGACGGATATCAACTTTAGTATCCATAAGCTTCTCAACAAAGATCAAGCAGTTGTCAATGAGAATGCCAATAAAGACAGTGATGTCTTTAACACCCAGCGTGATTTGACAGCAGGGATTGTTGGAAAGTCAATCGGACTGCAAATGCTTCCTAAGCACGTAGCCAATGCTCACCAAAAAGGGGATATCCACTATCACGATTTGGACTACAGTCCCTATACACCTATGACCAACTGCTGTTTGATTGATTTCAAGGGTATGTTGGAAAATGGTTTTAAGATTGGAAATGCGGAGGTGGAAAGTCCTAAGTCTATCCAGACTGCAACAGCTCAGATTTCCCAAATCATCGCCAACGTTGCTTCTAGCCAGTATGGAGGCTGTTCAGCTGACCGTATCGATGAAGTCTTGGCGCCTTATGCAGATAAGAATTACCAAAAACACCTCAAAGATGCGGAAGAATGGGTCTTACCTGAAAAACGGGAAGATTATGCCTGGAAGAAAACCCAAAAAGACATCTACGATGCTATGCAATCCCTTGAGTATGAAATCAATACTCTCTTCACTTCAAATGGCCAAACACCCTTTACTTCACTAGGTTTTGGTCTAGGAACTAGTCGTTTTGAGCGAGAAATTCAAAAGGCAATTTTAAACATTCGTATCAATGGGCTTGGTTCGGAACACCGCACAGCTATCTTCCCTAAACTTATCTTCACGCTTAAAAGAGGACTCAACTTAGAAGAAGGGACTCCCAACTACGACATTAAGCAGTTGGCTCTTGAGTGTGCAACCAAGCGGATGTATCCGGATGTTTTGTCCTATGATAAGATTGTTGACTTGACAGGTTCCTTCAAGGTACCTATGGGCTGTCGTTCTTTCCTTCAAGGATGGAAGGATGAAAATGGTGTAGAAGTCAATTCAGGTCGCATGAACCTAGGAGTTGTGACGGTTAACCTGCCTCGTATTGCCCTTGAATCTGAAGGTGATATGAATAAGTTCTGGGAAATCTTCAACGAGCGAATGAATATCGCTGAAGATGCTCTGGTTTACCGTGTCGAACGCACGAAAGAGGCGACACCAGCGAATGCTCCTATCCTTTATCAGTACGGTGCTTTTGGCCATCGTCTAGGTAAAGAAGAAAGTGTTGACCAGCTCTTTAAGAATCGTCGTGCAACCGTTTCGCTGGGCTACATCGGTTTGTATGAAGTGGCTACTGTTTTCTTTGGAAATAGCTGGGAAAGCAATCTAGAAGCTAAGGAATTCACGCTGGATATCATTCGTGATATGAAACGCCGTGTAGAAGAGTGGTCTGACCAATATGGATACCATTTCTCTATCTACTCAACACCGTCTGAAAGTTTGACAGACCGTTTCTGCCGACTAGATACAGAGAAGTTTGGCTCTATTCCTGATATTACAGACAAGGAATACTACACCAATTCTTTCCACTACGATGTTCGTAAAAATCCAACACCGTTTGAAAAATTGGACTTTGAGAAAGTCTATCCAGAAGCAGGTGCGTCAGGTGGTTTCATCCATTATTGTGAGTATCCAGTCCTTCAGCAAAATCCAAAGGCCTTGGAAGCTGTCTGGGATTATGCTTATGACCGTGTAGGCTATCTAGGCACCAATACTCCGATTGACCGTTGCTACAAGTGTGACTTTGAAGGGGATTTTGAACCAACTGAGAGAGGATTTGCTTGTCCAAACTGTGGCAATAGCGACCCTAAAACAGTAGACGTTGTTAAACGAACTTGTGGCTATTTAGGCAATCCTCAAGCGCGTCCGATGGTTAATGGACGTCACAAGGAAATCGCAGCGCGTGTCAAACACATGAATGGTTCAACGATTAAAATAGCTGGCCATCAAGTAACAAATTAGAAAGAAATGAGATGGGAAAATATCAATTAGACGATAAGGGGCGCGCACAAGTGACCCGTTATCACGAGAAACACTCTAAAGGTGGAGCTGGTAAGAAAGAACGTTTGCTCAGCCTCAGAGAACAATTTTTAAACAAGAACAAGAAAAAATAAAAG
>NZ_AEDV01000004.1 GCF_000148545.1 Streptococcus mitis SK597
AAACTTTTCCCAGCTTTTTATATATACTATTAGATTTGTTAGAGTGAAGTCAAAAAAGTGATTCCACCTAAAATAACACCAGCTGAATTTGGAATGATTAGTATCCAATCCTTCTTAGGTTCCTTTGTCCATCCATAAATAACCCAGATTAAGCAAGATATAGCAGCTGATAAAGGTTGAAATGGTTGAGCTTTATTTCCCTGTAAATTAGCGATAATTTGAGGTATGTAGGCAATAAATACTATAATTCCAATAAAGGCACCAATAGAACCTACGATTCGATTAATTTTTTGTTTTGTCATATACACCTCCTTCAAAAGGATAACATAGAAATTAGCGAAATGCAATAAATTCAGATACAAATTGTAACGAAAACGAATACAAAAGCACAAAAATAGAGAAACTATTTATTTTTTGTTATAGTCAAAGCGAATGACTTGCTCCTGTGCATCTACATGGGCATGGACGCCAAAGGGGACAATTGCTCTTGGAGTTGCGTGGCCAACATTTAGATTATAGAGAATCGGGATATTGCTGTCAATAATATCCAATAGTGCCTCTTTATAGTCGCCATAGAAAGTTTCATCCATAGGTTTTCCGACCAGGAGTCCACTGATGACCTCGAATATCCCAGTGTTTTTTAAAGTCCGCAACATCTTTTTGAAGTCTTCTGGTTCAGGCTTTTCTTCGCTTGTCTCTAGCAAGAGGATCTTTCCTTCCCAGTCTGACAAGTCAGGGAAAAGTTTGTATTTTTGGCAGAGCTCCGTGCTGTCTGCGTATCGAGAGTTGTCAAAGATATCGTAGAGGGATTCGAGGCAACCACCGAGGATTTCCCCCTCGAATTGGGCATTTCCTTGCAACAACTCAAAGCCGGTATTTGCATGACTGACACGAGGTGTCCCCAGAGCTTTGGAACTAAAATCAGTTCGTTCATCATACCAAACGTCACTAGGGCGGATTTCTGAGATTTTTCCCGTCTCAATCAATTCTTTAAAGTAGTGAAGGCTATAGGGCAACATCTCCTTGTCTAATTCACAAATGTCTGCTAAAAAGGATTGACCGTAAAAAGTCTTGATTCCTAGTTTATGCAACATGAGATGGTTCATGCTTGTATCCGAGAAGCCAAGAAATATTTTTTGGTTGATAACCTTTTGGAGTTGGTCATTTTCAAAAAGATAATGTAGTAAGCGATAGGTATCGTCTCCACCGATGGCACATAGGATCATATCGATGCTATTATCAGAAAAGGCATGAATCAAATCCTCTGCACGAGCTTCAGGATGGTCCTTGATAAAGTCTAATCCTTTTTGCGAATGGGGCAAAAAGATAGGATTGAGTCCCAGGTCCTTGAGACGTTGGACACCCAAGTCCACTTCATGTTTGACAAAGTCCTCTCCGATAATGCCACTAGATAAACTAACAATACCGATAGTAGAAATCATATCTCATCCTCCTAGAAATAGATTGAGCCTATTTTATCACAAAAGATAAGAGAAAGCTATGTGGGATGTCAGAAGAATACTTTTAATACTCTTCGAAAATCTATTCAAACCACGTCAGCTTTATCTGCAACCTCAAAGCTGTGCTTTGATCAATCTGCAGCTAGCTTCCTAGTTTGCTCTTTGATTTTCATTGAGTATAAAATATCTGAGAATATAGAAAAAAGCTGAGAAATTTTTCCCAGCTTTTTATATATACTGTTAGATTTGTTAAAGTGAAGTCAAAAAAGTGATTCCGCCTAAAATAACACCAGCTGAATTTGGAATGATTAGTATCCAATCTTTCTTAGGTTCTTTTGTCCATCCATAAATAACCCAGATTAAGCAAGATATAGCAGCTGATAAAGGTTGAAATGGTTGAGCTTTATTTCCCTGTAAATTAGCGATAATTTGAGGTATATAGGCAATAAATACTATAATTCCAATAAAGGCACCAATGGAACCTACGATTCGATTAATTTTTTGTTTTGTCATATTTCCCTCCAATTATAGAGTATCAAAATGATTGTAAATAAGCAAGGAATATGTTTACTTATGGTTATTGTATGTATGAAATAGAATAAAATGTCTGTTTTTCTTATTCTAAAGAGGATAAATATTAAAAATAGATAGAGTTGATTTTTACTTGATTTTTAAAGATTAAATGAATGGTAAAGGGTAAAAAAATCTCGGTTCTTGTGATGTTGAACCAAGATACGTTTCTATTCTTCTTAATAGCGTGTTGGTCCTGCACTTGCGCTGCGGATATTCAAGCGTTTCTTGAGATAGAAGCGAAGGGCTAGGAGGGTTGCTCCGATAATAGCTAGTGGCAATGGAGCAAGTACTGGGTTAAGGCTAGCTGGTAGGAAGCTTGTTGCAAAGAAGACAAGCAACCAAAGGAACATAGAAACTAGGATAACCAGTACAGATTTCCAGAAAGGTGGACGTTGACTGCGGTCCATATCAGGCCCGTAGTATTGGTAAACAAAGTAGTACATCAAGTAGAAGGCAAATCCACCAACAAGTCCAACTAATAGGAGGGTAATCAAACCGTAACCGATAGCTTGATCTGCTGAGAAGAAGGTTGTGAGGGCGCTGACGAGGGCAAAGAGGCTAGTGATGAAAAGGGCTGAATCCATAATCATCAGTTTTGGATCATCATTTTCTTTTGGATGCTCTTTTTCGTACTGCTCTTTGACAGTGAAGCTATGAGCCCAGTGAGTTGGTGCGCCATAGAGGGAGCGAGCAGTCGTACCTTTGGCTTGCTCCTCAAGGATTTGGGGAATAACTTCCTCAAAAATAGTCTTGATTTCAGCGTCTGTTTTCCCATCTTTGATGAATTGTTGGGTAGCGATGTGGACAAATTCTTGGTTTTTCTTTGTTAATTTTTGTAAATCAATCTGAGACATAGGAACTCCTCTTAGAACCATTTTTTATGGATGAGATAGAGAGTGAGCGAGACACTCATAGCAAAGGCGATAAAGACGATTAACCAGAAGGCATTTGGCTCTCCGTTTAGGGGGATTTCATTATCCTTAAAGTTCATCCCGTAGGCAGAGAAGACCATGGTTGGGATGGACATAACGATGGTCACAAGGGCCAAGGTTTTCATGATGTTGTTCTGGTTGTTGGAAATGATAGAGGCAAAGGTCTCTGTCATAGAATGCAAGACGTTTCCATAAATGTCTGCCATCTCGATGGCCTGTTGGGTTTCAATCAGGGTATCTTCAAGCAGGTCTTCGTCCTCAAGGTATTTCTTGATATTGCTGGTTGAGCTGGTCAATTTCTTAATCACGCGCTCATTTGTTTTGAGGGAGGCCTTGAAATAGACGATGGTTTTTTCCAATTCCATGAGCTCAATCAATTCTTCATTACGAGTTGATTGATGCAGTTGACTTTCGATTTGTTCACTCTTACGATCAATCGAACGAAGGGCTGTTAGGTAAAGCTCTGCATTGCGATAGAGAATCTGAAAGATGAAACGCGAACGCATGAAGGTGTAGAAATTACGCAATCGACGGTTGATAAAGACATCGAGGACCGGTAATGGTTCCAAACAAGTAGTGATAATGGTTTCCTCTGTGATGATAATACCAAGCGGGATGGTGACGTAGTAGGTGCGGTTATTTCTTTCCTCTGTGACTGGAACGTCAACGATAATCAGGGTATACTCGTCTTCAATCGTAATACGAGACATTTCTTCCGCATCGAGCGGTGCTCGAAGGTCGGCAATATCGATATCGAAGGCGTTAGCGATTTCGAGTGATTCATTTTGAGTTGGATTGACGAGATTGATCCAAGTACCCGGTTCAAGCGTATCGATCTCTTTAAATTCAGTTGTTGTAGAGAGAAAAACTTGTTTCATATCCCTTATCCTTTCTCATTTTTCAGATTTTTTCACACCGTACTATTATACTACAAAATCGGCCTTTTGGGTAATAGAATCTCACTTTTTTTGGTATAATGGTAAGCAATAATGGACTAGAAAGAACAAAGATGCAAGATAAAATTGTCATTCATGGGGCGCGTGCCCATAATTTAAAAAATATTGATGTGGAGATTCCACGAGACAAGCTGGTTGTAGTGACTGGTTTGTCAGGTTCAGGGAAATCCAGTTTGGCCTTTGATACCCTCTATGCGGAGGGACAACGTCGCTATGTGGAGAGTTTGTCAGCCTACGCTCGTCAATTCTTGGGGAATATGGAGAAGCCTGATGTAGATGCTATTGATGGTCTCAGCCCAGCTATTTCTATCGACCAGAAAACGACTAGCAAAAACCCTCGTTCGACGGTGGGAACTACGACTGAAATCAATGACTATCTGCGTCTCCTCTACGCGCGTGTGGGGACGCCTTACTGTATCAACGGGCATGGGGCTATCAAGGCTTCTTCTGTGGAGCAAATCGTTGATAAGGTTTTGGAGTTACCTGAACGCCAACGTCTGCAAATCTTAGCCCCAGTTATCCGCAAGAAAAAAGGCCAACATAAGAGTGTTATCGAGAAGATTCAGAAAGATGGGTATGTCCGTGTTCGTGTGGATGGGGAAGTCTATGATGTGACTGAAGTGCCAGACTTGTCCAAGAGCAAGCAACACAATATCGATGTCGTAGTTGACCGTATTGTTATTAAGGAGGGTATTCGTAGTCGGCTCTTTGATTCCATTGAGGCTGCCCTTCGTATCGCAGAAGGTTATGTCATTATCGATACTATGGACGACTCTGAGTTGCTCTTCTCTGAGCATTATGCCTGTCCAGTTTGTGGCTTTACTGTTCCAGAGTTAGAGCCACGTCTCTTCTCCTTCAATGCTCCTTTTGGTTCTTGTAGTGAGTGTGATGGCTTGGGCATCAAGCTGGAGGTGGATACTGATTTGGTGGTGCCAGATGCCAGCAAAACCTTACGTGAGGGGGCGCTAGCTCCGTGGAATCCTATCTCATCCAACTACTATCCAAATATGCTGGAGCAGGCTATGACAGCTTTTGGAGTGGATATGGATAAGCCTTTTGAGGACTTGTCAGAAGAGGATAAGAACTTGATTCTCTACGGCTCAGATGGCAAGGAATTCCATTTCCATTATGAAAATGAATTTGGTGGTGTACGCGATATTGACATTCCGTTTGAAGGAGTTGTCAATAATATTAAACGTCGTTACCATGAAACTAATAGCGATTATACTCGCACCCAGATGCGCCTTTACATGAATGAGCTGACCTGCGGAACCTGTCATGGTTACCGTCTTAATGATCAGGCCTTGTCTGTCCGTGTGGGTGGTGAGCAAGGGCCACATATCGGAGAAATTTCAGACCTGTCTATCGCAGACCACTTGGAATTAGTCAGTCAGTTGACTCTTTCTGAAAATGAAGCCATCATCGCTCGTCCCATTCTCAAGGAAATCAAGGATCGTTTGACCTTCCTTAATAACGTGGGTCTCAACTATCTGACCCTGTCACGTTCGGCAGGAACTCTTTCAGGCGGAGAAAGTCAGCGTATTCGTTTGGCAACCCAGATTGGTTCTAACCTATCAGGCGTCCTCTATATCCTAGATGAGCCGTCAATTGGTCTTCATCAGAGGGATAATGACCGTCTGATTGCCAGTCTCAAAAAGATGCGTGATTTGGGTAATACTCTCATAGTAGTGGAACATGATGAAGATACCATGCGCGAAGCGGATTATCTGATTGACGTTGGTCCCGGTGCCGGTGTTTTTGGTGGGGAAATTGTTGCGGCAGGTACGCCTAAACAGGTAGCTCGTAACAGTAAGTCTATCACAGGCCAGTACTTGTCAGGCAAACGTACCATTCCAGTACCAGACGAGCGTCGTGTGGGGAATGGTCGTTTTATCGCAGTGACAGGAGCGCGTGAGAACAACCTGCAAAATGTCACAGCTCGCTTTCCACTAGGAAAATTCATCGCGGTGACAGGGGTATCAGGTTCAGGGAAATCGACCCTAATCAATAGCATTCTCAAAAAAGCTATTGCCCAGAAGCTCAACCGTAATTCAGACAAGCCTGGTAAATTCAAGACCATCACAGGGATTGAGCATGTAGACCGTTTGATTGACATTGACCAGAGTCCAATTGGACGAACGCCGAGGTCCAACCCTGCTACCTATACAGGTGTCTTTGACGATATACGTGACCTCTTTGCTCAAACAAATGAAGCCAAGATTCGAGGTTACAAGAAGGGTCGTTTCAGTTTCAACGTCAAGGGTGGTCGTTGTGAAGCCTGCTCAGGTGACGGGATTATCAAGATTGAGATGCACTTCTTGCCAGATGTTTATGTGGCTTGTGAAGTTTGCCACGGAACCCGCTACAACAGTGAAACTCTAGAAGTTCACTACAAGGAAAAAAATATCTCGCAGGTCTTGGATATGACCGTCAACGATGCGGTAGAATTTTTCCAACACATTCCAAAGATTCAACGCAAACTTCAGACCATCAAGGATGTGGGACTGGGCTATGTGACGCTAGGGCAACCAGCTACCACCCTTTCTGGGGGAGAAGCACAGCGTATGAAGCTGGCTAGTGAACTTCACAAACGATCGACAGGAAAATCTTTTTACATTCTGGATGAGCCGACGACAGGTCTTCATACCGAGGATATCGCTCGCTTGCTCAAGGTTTTAGCTCGCTTTGTCGATGATGGCAATACAGTTCTTGTCATTGAGCACAATCTGGATGTTATCAAGACGGCAGACCATATTATTGACTTGGGACCTGAGGGCGGTGTCGGTGGTGGAACCATCATCGCAACAGGAACTCCAGAAGAAGTAGCGGCCAACGAAGCCAGCTACACAGGACAGTATTTGAAAGGAAAGTTACATCATGAATAAACGTGTACAAGCATTTCTAGCTAAAATGCAAGAAAAAGAACTAGATGGTATCATCATCAATAACCTTAAAAACGTCTATTATTTGACTGGTTTTTGGGGCTCAAACGGAACAGTCTTTATCAGCCGTGACCGTCAGGTCTTGGTGACGGATTCTCGCTACATCATTGCAGCCAAGCAAGAAACCAGTGGGTTTGAGATTGTGGCTGATCGTGATGAATTGGTTGTCATTGCAGGAATTGTTAAGGACATGGGCTTGTCTCGCATCGGTTTTGAGGATGAGATTTCGGTGTCTTATTATCGCCGTATGCAGGCAACCTTTGAAGGAATTGACTTGCTTCCACAAACTCAGTTTGTAGAAGGTCTTCGAATGATTAAGGATGAAGCGGAGATTGCAGCTATTCGCAAGGCTTGTTCTATCTCAGACCAAGCTTTCCGCGATGCGCTTGACTTTATTAAGCCAGGAAAGACTGAAATTGAGATTGCCAACTTCCTTGACTTCCGCATGCGTGAGTTGGGAGCATCTGGCTTGTCTTTTGATACGATTCTAGCTAGCGGTATCAATTCTTCTAAGCCTCATGCCCATCCTATGCATAAACCAGTTGAGCTAGGAGAAGCCATTACTATGGACTTCGGTTGCCTTTATGACCACTATGTCAGTGATATGACACGGACTATCTATCTAGGGCATGTCAGCGACGAGCAGGCAGAGATTTACAATACGGTTCTCAAAGCCAATCAAGCCTTGATTGACCAGGCTAAGGCTGGCTTAGGTTTCCGTGACTTTGACAAAATCCCTCGTGATATTATCATCGAGGCAGGCTATGGCGACTACTTTACCCACGGTATCGGACACGGTATTGGACTGGATATCCATGAGGAACCATACTTTAGCCAGACTTCTACAGAAACTATTAAGGCGGGTATGGCCTTGACCGATGAACCAGGTATCTATATCGAAGGCAAATATGGAGTTCGTATTGAGGATGATATCTTGATTACAGAGACAGGTTGTGAATTGTTGACCCTAGCTCCAAAAGAGTTGATAGTTATTTAAGAGTTAAACAACTCAAATGATTGACTTTTAAATTTTAAAGGTTTATACTGAAAGACGAAAACGGTAGGTGAGGCTACCATAGGGATACGGATGACTACCGCAAAGCAGTGGAGACACTACTCGTTGGTCAACAGTCCTGGTCGCGAAGGCCAAGACTAAGCTCATTTCATTGCCCTATGGAGTTAAAGCTTGAACGAAAAAACAGATAATTAGTTTTTTAATCCTGCCATTTTTTGATGGTAGGATTTTCTGCTGTTTAAAACAAAGAAAGGAGACAGACGATGCAAATTGACGATCATCCGGAACCGCACATACACAGCCAATCGCTGATTTGTGTCGTTCTGCCCTTATAAAGTGATTGGTATCTGTGTATGAAACACATCATTCATACAGATAGGAGAAACCAATGAAAACTACAAAAGAAAGATTAGCAACAGCTATTCAAGTCCCTTTAGACGAGAGTCTAACTTTTTATCATACCAGTTTAAACGGTTTGATAGAGGAACAAGTCGAAAAAAATCGTGACCTCTATGGCGAAAATGTGATTACCAAAGGCCAAGAAGATTCGATTTTGAAAAAGATTTACGAATCGATTATCAATCCATTTACAATCATCTTACTGGTCATCGCCGTGATTTCCTTGGTGACCAATGTCTGGTTGGCAAAACCAGGTCAAGAGGATCCGACGACTTCTATTATCATCGTTGTCCTAGTCCTCATTTCTGGTGGCATACGCTTTGTCCAAGAACTCCGTAGTGATAAGGCTGCGACCAATCTATCAAAAATGATTGTCAACACAGCGACTGTCATTCGTCAAGGAGAAATCCAAGAAGTACCTATCGATGATTTGGTAGTGGGTGACGTGGTTAAATTAAGCGCTGGAGATATGATTCCAGCAGATCTTCTTTTATTTGAGTCGCGCGATTTCTTTGTACAACAGTCAGGCTTGACAGGTGAAAGTGAATCGGTTGAAAAATTGGCCTTGACCAAGGCAACAGTTCAACAATCTGATAGTCTGCTAGAAGCAGAAGCGCTCGCCTTTATGGGAACAAATGTCTTATCTGGTAGTGCCAAGGCCGTGGTTTTAGCAGTTGGTGATGATACCATGATGGGGGCCATTGAGCAGACTTTGAACACCTATGATGAACCTACTTCGTTTGAACGGGAGATGAATAGTATTTCGTGGCTCCTGATTCGTTTGATGCTGGTCATGGTGCCCATCGTTTTCTTGTCCAATGGTTTAACAGATGGTGACTGGCTGGAAGCTGGCGTATTTGCTTTGAGTGTTGGTGTTGGATTGACACCTGAGATGCTTCCTATGATTATCACGGCCAGTCTAGCAAAGGGCTCCATCATTATGGCCAAGGAAAAAGTAGTTATCAAGAAACTCAATGCCATACAGGACTTAGGGGCGATTGATATTTTGTGTACAGATAAGACAGGAACTCTAACCCAAGACGAAATTGTCCTTGAATATCCCTTGGACATCCACGGACGCTTGGATTTGACCGTCTTGAGACGAGCTTATCTCAATTCTTATTTTCAAACGGGCTTGAAAAATTTGATGGACAGAGCCATCATCAAACGGACTGAAAAGGAAGCTAAAGAACACACCCTCTTGCAAAATCTGGCTCAAACTTTTCAAAAAATAGATGAGCTTCCCTTTGATTTTGAACGTAGACGGATGAGTGTTATCGTTAAGGATGAACACGAAGTTGTTAGTTTGGTAACCAAGGGTGCCCTAGAGGAAATGTTGACGATTTCCAGTTATGCGGAATACCAAGGAGTGATTACTCCTTTGACAGATGTTATTAGAGAAGAAATTTTAGCAGAAGTCAGACAACTAAATCAACAAGGTTTGCGTGTCTTGGGAGTGGCCTATAAGTCAGGTTTGAGGGAAGATCATGCCTATACAGTTGATGATGAAGGGGATATGATTCTAACTGGTTATTTAGCCTTCCTAGATCCTCCTAAACCATCTGCAGCACCAGCAATTAAGGCTCTGTTAGAGCATGGGGTTCAAACAAAGATTTTGACGGGAGATAACGAAAAAGTTACCCAAGCAGTCTGTGAAAAGGTTGGTTTGGATATCAATCAGATGCTGTTAGGATCTGAAATTGATCAGATGAGTGATCAAGAATTGGCTCAAGCCGTGGAGGAGGTAACAGTCTTTGCCAAACTTTCTCCTGACCAAAAAGCAAGGATTATTTTGCAATTTAAGGCTAATGGTCATGCTGTTGGCTATATGGGAGATGGGATCAATGATGCTCCTTCTATGAAAGTCGCAGATGTAGGAATTTCTGTTGATACAGCAGTAGATATTGCCAAAGAAACGGCTGATGTTATCCTACTTGATAAGGATCTCATGGTGCTTGAAAAAGGACTTGTTGAAGGGCGTAAGGTCTATGCCAATATGACTAAATATATCAAAATGACAGTGAGTTCTAATTTTGGAAATATCTTATCCCTATTGGTCTCTGGAATCTTTTTGCCATTTTTACCAATGGCACCAGTCCATTTGATTATCCTAAATCTAGTCTATGATTTGTCTTGTATTGCCTTGCCTTTTGACAAGGTGGATAAAGATTTTTTAAGAAATCCGCATACCTGGGAAGCTAAGTCTATCACACGTTTCATGATTTGGATGGGGCCTATCTCTTCTGCCTTTGATATTTTGACCTTCAGTTTGCTTTATTTTATCATTGTACCCATGACAACAGGTCAAACTTATGTTCATGGGGCAGAGTCTGCCGTAGGCTTTATTGTTTTGTTCCAAACGGGGTGGTTTATCGAGTCCATGTGGTCGCAGACTATGGTTATCCATATGTTGCGTTCAGCCAAAATTCCCTTTTTACAAAGTCGTCCAGCTTGGCTAGTCCTTGTGACAACCTTATTGGCTGCAGCCTTTGTGACCTTCCTTCCCTACAGTCTACTAGCTAGCCTTCTTCATCTAACTCCTTTGAAACCGATTTATTTTATCTTTTTAATTTTCATCATCATTTTGTACATGATTAGCGTGACAATTGTGAAAAAAATCTATATCAAGAAATATAAAGAATGGCTGTAAATTTCATTTTGTCAAGAAAAAAGTACGAAAATGACGAAAAAAGTCAAAAAAATTTAAAAATAGGTCGCAAGTCGGATGTTTTTTATGGTATAATAGACTAAACTGATAGTAACATGTAGCGAAAGGGGTAGGTACATGATTAAAATTTATACAGTCTCAAGTTGTACTAGCTGTAAAAAAGCAAAAACCTGGCTCAATGCCCACCAGTTAAGTTATAAAGAACAAAACCTTGGTAAAGAAGGAATTACGAGAGAAGAATTACTGGATATTCTGACAAAAACAGATAACGGAATAGCCAGCATCGTTTCGTCTAAAAATCGTTATGCCAAAGCCCTTGGAGTGGATATTGAAGATTTGAGTGTCAACGAAGTCCTCAATCTGATTATGGAAACACCGAGAATTTTAAAGAGCCCAATCCTTGTAGATGAAAAACGCCTGCAAGTTGGCTACAAGGAAGACGATATTCGTGCCTTCCTACCACGCTCTGTCCGTAATGTAGAAAATGCAGAAGCACGTTTGCGTGCAGCTCTATAAACATCAAGACTGGGAGCAACTCCCAGTCTTATTTTAATTTCAAAAAGAAAGAAGAAAGAAATGAAAAAAATAGTTCTTGTTAGTCTAGCTTTCCTTTTTGTCCTGGTTGGTTGTGGACAGAAAAAAGAAACTGGACCAGCTACAAAAACAGAAAAGGATACGCTTCAGTCGGCGTTGCCAGTTATTGAAAATGCCGAGAAGAATACAGTTGTCACCAAGACTTTGGTCTTGCCCAAGTCAGATGATGGTAGCCAGCAAACCCAAACCATTACATACAAGGATAAGACTTTTTTGAACCTAACCATTCAACAAAAGCGTCCAGTCTCAGATGAGTTGAAGACCTATATTGACCAACATGGTGTGGAAGAAACTCAAAAAGCTCTCCTTGAGGCTGAGGAGAAGGATGAGTCCATCATAGAAGCTCGTAAATTGGCAGGCTTTAAGCTTGAAACCAAACTATTGAGCGCAACGGAACTTCAAACAACGACTAGTTTTGATTTTCAAGTTCTGGATGTCAAGAAGGCTTCTCAGTTGGAATATCTGAAGAATATTGGCTTAGAAAATCTCTTGAAGAATGAACCAAGCAAATATATTTCAGATAGATTGGCAAATGGTGCGACAGAACAATAGAAAATCCAAATAAATAGACTGCCTGAATTGTAGAAGGTAAGGAATTATGCTATAATGGTACTATTCTAAGGAAAGAGGGTGTTAGAATGGGATTTACTGAAGAAACAGTACGTTTTAAATTGGACGATTCCAATAAAAAAGAAATTAGCGAAACTTTGACTGATGTCTATGCTTCGTTGAACGATAAGGGCTACAACCCAATTAACCAAATCGTAGGCTACGTATTGAGTGGAGATCCTGCCTACGTTCCTCGTTATAATAATGCACGAAATCAAATCCGTAAATATGAGCGTGATGAAATCGTTGAGGAATTGGTTCGCTACTACCTAAAAGGACAAGGAGTCGATCTATAACCTATGAGAATTATGGGATTGGATGTCGGCTCAAAAACGGTAGGGGTGGCGATTAGTGATCCGCTCGGTTTTACAGCTCAAGGACTTGAAATCATCCAAATCAATGAGGAACAAGGCCAATTTGGTTTTGACCGCGTTAAGGAGTTGGTTGATACTTATAAGGTGGAACGATTTGTAGTGGGTTTGCCTAAAAACATGAACAATACAAGCGGACCGCGCGTGGAAGCTAGTCAAGCATACGGAGCAAAGCTAGAAGAGCTTTTTGGTTTACCAGTAGACTATCAGGATGAACGCTTGACAACAGTTGCCGCAGAGCGCATGTTGATTGAACAAGCAGATATCAGTCGCAATAAGCGCAAGAAAGTCATTGATAAGTTAGCAGCTCAGCTGATTTTACAAAATTATTTAGATAGAAAATTTTAATATAAAGGAGAGGCTATGTCACACGATCATAACCACGACCACGAAGAACGTGAACTAATCACACTAGTAGATGAGCAAGGAAATGAAACCTTGTTTGAAATCCTTTTGACGATTGACGGAAAAGAAGAATTTGGTAAAAACTATGTTCTTCTAGTACCGGTTAACGCAGAAGAAGACGAAGACGGACAAGTTGAAATACAAGCTTACTCATTCATCGAAAACGAAGATGGAACAGAAGGCGAATTGCAACCAATCCCAGAAGACTCAGAAGACGAATGGAACATGATTGAAGAAGTCTTCAACAGCTTTCTGGAGGAGTAAAAACGTCCGGGGGACGTTTTTAGCCTGACGCTAAAAATAAAAACCGTCAGTAAGTCCAGTGGACGTGTTTAGCCCTGCGCTAGAAATTAGAAACGCAGGCACATCCAGTGAACATTTTTACCCCAGTTCCTTTAAATAAGAGAGAACTGGTAAGTCCGGGGGACGTTTTTATCCCAAGTTAATATTCATAGTTGCTAGTGATTAGCTAACCAGGTAAGAGGTCGGGACGAAAATCCTGACCTCGTTTTTGTTAGTTATGAGATTTTATTGAGGCAGTTGATTGAACCTGTAATTAAGGAGATGTGTATGTTTGAAGTAGAAGAATGGCTCCATAGTCGGATTGGTTTGAATTTTCGGTCAGGCTTGAGCCGAATGCAACAAGCGGTGGATTTGTTAGGAAATCCTGAGCAGTCTTACCCTATTATCCACGTCACTGGGACTAATGGAAAAGGCTCTACCATTGCTTTTATGAGGGAGTTATTTATGGGGCATGGCAAAAAAGTTGCGACCTTTACCTCCCCTCATATCGTCTCTATCAATGACCGAATTTGCATTGATGGGAAACCAATAGCAGACGCAGACTTTATCCGTTTGGCGGAACAGGTCAAGGAGATGGAGAAAACGCTTCTGCAAACCCATGATCAGTTGTCCTTTTTTGAATTGCTGACCTTGATTGCTTTTCTTTATTTTAGAGAGCAAGAGGTGGATTTGGTTTTACTAGAAGTGGGAATTGGCGGCTTACTTGACACGACCAATGT
The DNA here is from genome assembly GCF_000148545.1 of Streptococcus mitis SK597. Classification (GTDB taxonomy): domain Bacteria; phylum Bacillota; class Bacilli; order Lactobacillales; family Streptococcaceae; genus Streptococcus; species Streptococcus mitis_C. The sequence continues at coordinate 13,947 of NZ_AEDV01000004.1, forward strand.
GGTAACTGGAGAGATTGCTGTCATCACCTCCATTGGGCTTGACCATCAGGAGACCTTGGGCGATAGTCTAGAAGCCATCGCAGAGCAGAAAGCTGGTATTTTTAAGGCTGGTAAAAAGGCAGTGATTGCTAAGTTGCCTTCAGCAACTAGGCTTGTCTGTCAGAAAAAAGCCGACTCTTTAGCTGTTGACCTTTATCGGGCAAGTCAGGATTTTTCAATGCTGAATGGGGATTTTTCAAGCTCTATGGCTAACCTTTCGCAGTTGAAAATAGGCTTAGAAGGGGCTTATCAGCAGGAAAATGCAGCTTTGGCGCTACAAACCTTTCTCCTCTTTATGAGGGAAGGAAAGGAAGTTGTTGATGAGCATGCTGTAAGAAAGGCATTGGAACAGACCCATTGGGCTGGGCGTTTGGAGCGTATTCGTCCTCAGATTTACTTGGACGGTGCTCATAACCTCCCTGCCTTGACTCGCTTAGTTGAATTTATTAAAGAAAAAGAGCAGGAAGGATATCGTCCTCAAATCCTATTTGGAGCCTTGAAACGTAAGGATTATCAAGGGATGTTGGCTTATCTGACTGAAAATTTGCCTCAGGTGGAACTCAAGGTGACTGGTTTTGACTATCAAGGTTCTCTGGACGAGACAGATGTAACAGGTTACCATGTAATTCCCTCTTACCGAGAATTTATTAGCGATTTTGAAGAAAGAGCAGAAGACCAGGATTTGTTGTTCATTACAGGGTCTCTCTATTTTATCTCAGAAGTACGGAGCCACATACTAGAACGTGAGCAGATAAATTGACCACTTTAGCAAGTCTTAGTCTCTTAGTAGCTTGTTCGCAAAGGCCCCAACAGGTTCAACAACCAGCAGCTCAACCGCAAACACAACAAACTCAGCAATCACAACCTGCTGCTTCATCTTCCACAGAAAATACAAACCAGGCAACGACAAGTTCTTCACAAAATGCGCCTGAGGCTCAACCAACTAATATTGATGGGACTTATACCGATCAGGACGAAGGAGGCCGTATCACTTTGGTAGTGACTGGTATGTGGACACAGGTAGAATCTGACGGGGATCAGAAAGTCAAACAGGTCACATTTGATGCAGCAAATCAACGCATGATTATTGGGGATAATGTCAAGATTTATGCAATCAATGGAAATCAGATGATTATTGACGATATGGATAGAGAAGCGTCTGATCGCATCGTTTTATCAAAATAGACTAGAAGGAGACGGGATTTTTCGGTCTCTTTTATGATTACTCAGAAAAATAATCATAAATACTTGCCTTCTACTGAATACCTGCGTTATACTAGTATTAATACTCTTCGAAAATCAAATTCAAACCACGTCAGCTTCGCCTTGCCGTACA
>NZ_AEDV01000003.1 GCF_000148545.1 Streptococcus mitis SK597
AGACTTTTTAATGTTTAAAATGGCAATTCCTCCTCTTCCAAAACCAAATCTGCCAAATCTTGGCCTGCATTATTTTCACGCATGGCACGTTGGGCACGACTTTCCAAGAGTTGGAATCCTGTGACAAGTACTTCGGTCACGTAGTTCATCTGGCCATTTTTCTCAAAGCGACGGGTACGAAGTTCTCCATCCACAGAGATAAGACTACCTTTTGTTGCGTAGCTGGCCAAGGTTTCTGCTAGTCTGCCCCATAGGACAATGTTTACAAAATCAGCTTCGCGTTCACCATTTTGGTCTTTGTAACGACGATTCACAGCAATGGTTGCTCGCGCAACTGACTTGTCATTGTTGGTTTTGTGCAATTCTGGTGTAGACGTCAAGCGTCCGATTAAGATAACTTTATTATACATATTTTTTCCTCCTACTTATCTATTCGTAGGAAATCAAAAAAAGTTACAGAAATTTGTAACTTTTCGAGGAAATTTTTTAGTTTTTATGAACCATGAAACCTGTCGCCTGTTGATTGGCCATAATGGTCATATCTGTAATCTGCACACGGCGAGGTTGACTGGTCACATAGACTACTGTGTCTGCAATATCCTGAGCCTGCAAGGCTTCTATTCCTTGGTAAACGGACGCAGCTCTCTCTTTATCACCATGAAAACGTACCGTCGAAAAATCTGTTTCAACAATTCCAGGCTGAATGGTCGTCACCTTGATATCCGTTGCGATGGTATCAATTCGCAGTCCATCTGAAAATGTCTTAACTGCCGCCTTGGTAGCTGAGTAAACAGCGGCACCAGCATAGGCATAAATTCCTGCAGTTGACCCCATATTGATGATATGTCCTTGATTGGCTTTTACCATTGCTGGCAAGAAACAGCGAGTAACTGCCATTAAACCTTTGACATTGGTATCCTGCATGGTCAGCATATCCAATTCTTCATAGTCCTGATAAGGTGCCAAACCTAGAGCCAAGCCTGCGTTATTGACCAAGATATCAATCTGCCCTATCGTTTCTAGAATATCGGAGCAGACAGTCTTGACCATGGTCATATCCGTAACATCTAGCGGAAAGGTCCAAACTGTTTGATTTGGAAAGACTTCTGCAAACTCCGCCTTAAGAGCTTCTAGTCTGTCTGTCCGTCGTCCTGTTAGAACGACATTCTCACCCTGCTCCAGATAAGCACGCGCAATCGCTTCACCGATTCCTGATGTCGCTCCTGTAATCACTACATTTTTTGCCATCTTATTTCCTTCTAGCTGGTCTATCAGATACTAACAACTTCTTAGGCAGTCCAGTGTTTAGCTGGATCAAATGGAGTTCCAACAACTTGGTCTTCTGATAATTCAATAATACCACGTTTTTGCGGAGCGTTTGGCAGATGCAATTCACGAGGACTGCACATCATGCCAAAACTCTTTTCACCACGAAGTTCACCTGGGAAAATGAGATTCCCTTTTGGCATCATAGCTCCAGGAAGAGCTACAATGGTTTTCAACCCAAGACGCGCATTAGGAGCCCCTGCAACGATTTGCACTGTCTTGTCACTTGCAACTGCAACTTGGCAGATGTTGAGGTGGTCACTATCTGGATGGGCTACCATCTCAACAATTTCACCGACAACAAACTTAGGCTCTTTGTCATTAACAATTGCTTCTGTAAAACCTTCCGCCTGCAATTCTTGGTTCAAACGAGCTACTTGCTCATCTGATAAAAAGACTTGACCGCGCTCTTCAATTTCAAACAAACTTGAAACTTCAAAAATATTCCAAGCAACTGTTTCTCCATTATCTTTGAGAAAAACACGGGCTACCTTGCCCTTGCGTTCTACATCCAGTTTGGCATCTCCGCTGTTTTTCACGATGACCATAAGGACATCACCGACATGTTCTTTGTTATATGTAAAAATCATTGTTTCCTTTTCTCCTATTTCAGTCCTGCTAAAAAGTCGTTAATTTGTTGCTTGCTTTTACGGTCGCGATTGACAAAACGGCCTATTTCCTTATCCTTTTCTAGAACAACAAGGCTAGGAATGCCGTAAACATCCCAGAGTTTGGCCAAATCCATATACTGGTCTCGGTCCACACGAATAAAGGTGAACTCTGGATTGGTCTCCTCAATTTCTGGTAAGGCAGGATAGATATAACGACAATCGCCACACCAATCCGCCACAAAAAGAAAGACCTTCTTGCCATCCTTTTCAACTAAAGATGCCAATTCTTCTAAACTTGCTGGTTGTATCATAAAACTTCCTCCTCATAGACTAGGTCTTCATTTTCATAGACAAAGGTATAATGACGGCCATCCTCAAAAATCACGCCCCCAACCAAGCTCTCCAGACTACTTTCATAAACTTGAACATAGAGGGTCGCAATTTCCCCCATGTCTGAAAAATAGTCTCGCACAATCGCTGTCAACTCTTCCTGAGTCTTCATGAGCTTGCGGTCATCTGCAACTTTTTTCGTAGCAAGGGCAAGGCTTCCAATACCAAGCAGAGCCAGACCTGCCATCCACATTTTTTTAGCTTTCATACCATTCATTTTAACACAAAAAAGGCTTTAGGACAAATGAGGAAACAGCAAAAAAGCAAGTAAAAAGCCTCTTCCTTTAAGGAAAAGGGCTTCTTATTCTTATTGCCAGGCACCTGAGTTGCCAACGTAGTAACCATCAGGTGTGTAGGTATTGCGAAGCATCTTACCTGATGAAGCTAGATAATACCACTTGCCATTATCTTTGACCCAATCATTCGCTAGTATGGCACCAGAAGAACTTACATAATACCATTCTCCCTTGTCATAAACCCAAGTGCTTGCTTTCATGGCTCCTGAAGTTGATAAATAGTACCACTTGCCTTGGTCGTAAAGCCAATCACTAGCAATCATAGCTCCTGATGATTTAAAGGCATACCAGTTGCCACCTTGATAAAGCCAAGTTTGATTGAACATGACCCCTTTATCATTCATAAAGTACCAAGTTCCCTTGTCCTTAATCCAAGCATTTTGAACTAGTTGGCCTTGTTTTTGATAGTACCAGTTTTGGTTTGATTTTAGCCAACTTTCTGCTTTTACAATCGGATAAAGTTCTTTGAAAGATCCTCCATCATATTTGTGACTGATAGATTTTAGTTTTTCAAGTTTCAACTCGCCATTATCATAGTCTGCCCAAGCATATACTTTTTGACCATTGACAGTCTCTGGTAGGGTAGCAGTGTAAGTCTTGGTTTGATAGTCCCATTTTGTATCAAGGTAGGTGTATTGATCACTTGATTCTTCAATACGATAGTAACCTCTCTTTCCACTATCATTATGAATATCATCCACAACTTTCGTTGACCAGGTCTTTACTTCGTTGTCGCTCTTAGCCTCGACCTTGATGTCTCCTCTATAGCCATATGGAACATAGAAATTCAGGTAACGCCCTTCTATACCAATCATAGACTTGTCCTTTTCTTGACCTAGAAAATTGACTGTCTGATCTTGACCATCGAGACTAACCGTCCACTCGATTTTCTCGGTTTTTGGCAAATCCAAGACTTTGATATCCACTTCATGACCATTATTAAATCGGAGAATCTTGTCATCTTGATACTGTACTCCACACTTAACAACCCATTCTTCTTTAAGCTCAAATGCCTGCCCTGAATGTGGAAAAGCCAGTAAAGCTAGACCAGCTAGAGACAAACCAAATAATGTGATTTTTTTCATTGTAAATCCCCCTTATCTTTCATTATGTTAATTATATCACTATGTTTTTATTTTGCAAATCTTATCCTAAATATGCTAGTAAAAAACCTCTGAGATTCTTCTCAAAGGTTCTGATTTTGCTAATTGCTATTCTCAACTGCTGCAGTGACAAAGGCAGTGTAGAGTTCTTCTGGGCGGTTTGGACGACTTGACAGTTCAGGATGATACTGACACGCTACAAAGAATTTATTTTCTGGAATTTCCACAATTTCGACCAAACGATTGTCTGGAGAAACACCTGAGAAAACAAAGCCTGCTGCCTCAAATTGCTCACGGAAGGCATTGTTAAACTCATAGCGGTGACGGTGACGGCGTTGCACCACTTCTTGATTGTGATAAGCAGCCGCAGCCTTAGAGCCACGTTTCAACTTAGATGGATAAAGTCCCAAGCGAAGGGTTCCTCCCATATCCTCAACATCAATTTGATCACGCATGATATCAATGATAGGGTATTTTGTTTCTGGTGCAAGCTCTGCAGAATTGGCACCTTCGAGTCCTAAAACGTGACGAGCAAACTCAATACAAGTCAGCTGCATGCCCAAGCAGACACCCAACATAGGAACATCATTTTCACGCGCATAGCGGATGGCTTGGATTTTCCCTTCCGTACCACGTTGACCAAAACCACCTGGTACGATGATTCCGTCCGCATCAGACAAGAGCTCTGCCACATTCTCTGCTGTCACATCATTGGCATTGACCCAATTAATTTTAACTTCTGCGTCGTTGGCATAACCAGAGTGTTTCAAGGCTTCAACCACAGAAATGTAGGCATCTTGCAACTCAACATACTTACCGACAAGGGAAATCTTGACTTGTTTCTTGAGGTTCATGACCTTGTCAACCATAGCTGACCACTCTGTCATATCCGCTACTGGTGCGTCTAATTTCAAATGGTCACAGACAATTTGATCCATACCTTGAGCCTGCAAGTTCAATGGAATTTGGTAAAGGTGTTCAACATCCAACGATTCGATAACGGCTTCTGGTGCCACATCACAGAACTGTGCTAGTTTGTTTTTAATTCCTTGACCAGCTGGCTCTTCTGTACGAATAACCAACATATTTGGCTGGATTCCCAATCCACGCAATTCTTTTACAGAGTGTTGAGTTGGTTTGGTTTTCATTTCACCAGCAGCCTTGAGGTAAGGAAGCAAGGTTGTATGGATGTACATAACATTATCCGCACCTACATCTGCCTTCATCTGACGAAGTGCCTCTAGGAATGGCAAGGACTCGATATCCCCAACAGTTCCACCGACCTCTGTGATAATGACATCAGAATCAGTCGTTAGAGCGGCACGCTTGATTTTTTCTTTCAAAGCATCTGTGATATGAGGAATGACCTGAACAGTTGCCCCAAGGTATTCTCCACGACGTTCCTTACGAAGAACTTCACTGTAAATTTTACCAGTTGTCACGTTGGAATATTTATTGAGATTAATATCGATGAAACGTTCATAGTGACCCAAGTCCAAATCTGTCTCAGCTCCGTCATCTGTCACAAAAACTTCCCCGTGCTGATAAGGACTCATGGTTCCCGGATCGATATTGATATAAGGGTCAAACTTTTGAATGGTTACCTTGAGACCACGATTTTTCAAGAGACGGCCTAGACTCGCTGCCACAATCCCTTTCCCAATAGACGATACCACACCACCAGTTACAAAAATATATTTCGTAGACATAGATTCCTCTTTCTAAAATGCTCAAGGCCTTGCTAACTAAGAGGGGACATAGAAAACAAGACCCTACTAATAAGAATAATCTGGGACGACTGCACCAGATTCACAACTAAAATACAAGAAGATAACTTCTTGAAAAAACAAAAATAGCTCCCTAAGAACTAGGGAGCCCCGACCTCTAAAAGAGGTGCCCGAACAATATGATACCTAAAAATAGGATAATTGTCAATAGCTAACTTTTATTCCTCGATGTTTTCAGTATCATCATCTGAAAACTCGTCGTCTTCTTCGTTGAGATCCACGTCTTCACCCAAGTCATCAGGAGCGATTTCGTTGATTTCTGCATCGTAAGCTTCCACTTCGTTTTTCTCATCATCTGGATTTTCGTCATCGTATGAAAGAGCTGGATCTGCTTCGTATGCATCTTCGTCTTCCGGATCATCTGCATTATAGTCAATGGCATCTGAATCACCATCCATGAAGGCATTGACACGTTTTTTCTTAGCTTTTGGTGCTACTTCATCGTCGTCATTTTCTTCAAGAGCGATGATTTCTTCGTCGATTTCGTCCACACCATACCATGAACGAAGCCCCCATTTGTTGTCTCCAAGTGAGATGAAGCTACCGTCAAAGTTCAACTCTGTGTAGAACAAAGGCAAGGCTTCACGGATATCGCTGTTTGATGTTCCAAGGTAGTTTTGAATTTCGTTTACAAGATCGCTAAAATGCATCTCATGGTCGCGACCACGAAGTTCCAAGATAGCACGCGCTACCTCAATCATAGATAGTTCACTTTTTTCTTGCCCAGCAAATACTTCTAATTCCAAAGCGTTTCTCCTCATTTATACTACTATCGCCAGAGCAAACAGACTCTGACCTCATTTTATCATTTACTCTTTATTTTACGATAATTTTGCAGAATAGTCAAAGGTTAAGGGAGAGAAAGTGGCAGGACTTTTATTTCTTCGCTACCCAGCCGATGGTGTCGTGAGGTGGGTTGGTACGGGCACGAATTGACTGAGCTTGCTGTGTAGTAAGCTGATTTCTAAAATATTGAACCTTTATAACGTGAAACTATACCAACTAAGATTGCTTTCAGCATTTAAGATTGAAGAAAAAATTCATTTTAGACAATTTTCTTCAATCTTTTACTAGAGAAAGTTAAAAAATTTTAAAAATAACATTACATCAACTCTTTTTAACATTTTATCAGATCAAAAACTTTGTGAATTCACCAATTCACAAAAATTATTTATACAACTATAAATATGATCTCTATATTTTTCTATATCAGCCACTGTCAAGTTTTTACCATTCTCTTCAAAAGAAATATTTCCATGTGCTAAACTATTTCTCATATCTTTAATAGACTTTAACGATCCACCGTAATCTGAAAACTGTGATTCCTCAAAAGGTACTCCATGTTTATATAAGATTTCCTTAATAGTTCGTACATCAGCATTCCCAGATAAGGAAAAATCTTTCTCAAAATCTAATGAGATAAAAAATTCTTGATTAATAGAATTTTCAATCATTTCAAATACATCCGAAACAATAGTATTTTCTTTTATATTTTTAACCTTACTTGAAATCCACAATTTTCTTAATTCTAAAATCACTTCAGAGTATGAACAGGTTGATGTATTGAATTTGTTATAGAAATCACTCATAGTTTTTCTAACAGCAGCTTCCACATAATTATATAGCATAATTACGACATTTGATTTCATAGCTTTAAAAATAGCTTCTGCTTCATTATGTTGAACAATTTCAACTTTAAAGCTATAGCAGTCATCAAAAGGAACTCCAACAAACGTTCGTTCAATACTCTTTAAAAAAACAATAAAACGATCTACCTCGATTTTTAAATTATCCATATTAATCACTCTGAAGCGAAATTTCCTGTCAATAGGAAATTTTTAACACCATAAATTCGGTCTATAACTTTACTTCTGTTATTTGCTGCATCTGTTGTTGTCCAACTCACAAAGTCATCACTAGATAACATATCTATAATTTTATCTCTGGTAATAGCCTTCTCTAACTCAGGATTATCTCTTAAAGCAAGATTAACACCTATCGCTATAGCTTCAAATCTAACACGAGGTGTTTGATTTCTATCTTCTTTTTGAAATCCTCTATCAAAATATTTCTGAACGAATTTCATCGTCTTGTTAAACTCTGCTTTGAAATGTTCTTCTTTGTTTTCATCCCAAGATTCACCTTCTTTTGCAATGTAACGATCAACAAAATTTGTCACATGACCATCATATGATTCCAAATCATTACTATATGCAAAAAAACGACTAATTAATTCAATATCCATTTTCCTATTAATTGCACTTGTTGAAAGGTTTGTATTTTCTATAAATATCGGATCACTCTTAAGTTCTTTTATAAGTCTCATGAGAGGATTATCACTTTCTCTCCCTGCCCTAACTTCGCTTGAATTTGCACGAAGAGAACTTGTATTTAATCTATCAAACAAATCTTTACGAACTTCATTTGGGGTAGACTCTTTTAAAACAATAATTCTTAATGATTTAGCCCTTAGCCTATTTTTTTCTGAATTTGGTAAATCTTCAAAAGAACAATTATTCAGCTTAGTAAGTTTTCTAAGATGTTCCAACTCAAAATCATCATTTAAAAATTCAGTGAGTGTTGAAATTCGTTGTAAACCATCAATAATTTCTAATTTACCTTCAGGAGTATCAGCTAAAAAAATTAGAGGAATAGGATAATCTAAAATCAAGGATTCAATAAATCGTGATTTGTACAAAAGACTCCAAAGCGATTCTTCACGTTGATAATCCGGCGTAAATATTCTTGAATCATTTTCGTATAGCGAAACAATAAATTCAACAGGATAATCTCGTGTATCATAATTCAAATCGTTTTTTAATTCTAAAATTTGTCTTTCAATTTCTATTTTATTTTCTTCGTTAAATAAATCAAGTTGCTTTTTCATAGTACACTTCCAAATGTTTCTTTATACTTACTCCAATCACTTCACCTAACTTTGGAGGCACAGCATTGCCAATTTGCATTGCGATCCTCTGCGTGGAAAATGAGTCTACATCATTGATAAATTGATAAGTTCTTGGAAAACTTTGTAAAATAGCTCCTTCCCTAAGACTAAGCGCTCTGTCTTGTTCTGGATGTCCAAATCTACCATTTCCATAACCTGGGAATTGAGTCGTTATTGTAGAGGATGGTTTATCCCACTCTAATCTACCATATACAGAACCATAAGTTGCACCACTCTCTTTTTTAAAACATTCTGGTAATAAAGAATTATCCCAGTCTCTCCATGTCCCTCCTGGTTTAGAACTACGAATTCGACTTAAATTAATATCAGATAGATTTCGAGCTGTATGCAACAAATCTAAAGGATCAGTCTCACCAGCATTTAACTTTGGCAGATCTCCTATCGCCTGTCTAACAGTCGGGTAATCCTTTGTGCCCAACTCTTCTACAAAGGAAATTTCTCCAAATTTAGATGCTAAAAGTAATAAACGTTTTCTATTTTGGGGAATGCCATAAGCAGGGGCAAAAGCAATCTTCCAATTTACTTTATATCCTTCAGTTTCGAGTAATACTAAAAAATTTTTAAAGACAGTTTCTTTAGCTAATTGTGGTACATTTTCCATTGAAACAATATCTGGCTTTACCAATTTAACTTGCTTTCCAAAGTAGTCTAGTAAATCCATCTTTTGAATTGTATTTTCATTATTTCTATATTTGTGACTATATGTCGAAAAGGGTTGACAAGGAGCACATCCAATCAATACTTTTATGTCAGTATCTGGTGGATATAATCCCAATATTTCATTGTCTTCAATTTCCCTTACATCTTTAAAAATAAATTTAGCACCATTATTGTACTCGTAGGCAAATTTACTTTTTTCATCAATATCATAACCAGCAACAACATTGATACCCGCCTGCTGAATACCGTACGTTAGACCGCCTATACCACAAAATAAATCAACTGCATTTATTTTCATATCGGCCTCCTATTGCTTTTTATTTTTATCTTTATATTTTACCATAAATCAACTAAAAAAGCAGTTCTGATATTAGTTTAATTTATCAGAATCTGCTTATTGTTTCCTTATCCCACCAACTTCTTCATCTCATCAATACGTGCGACAGTCGCATCGTATTTAGCTTGGTAGTCGGCTTGTTTGTCGCGTTCTTTTTGGACGACTTCTGGTTTGGCGTTGGCTACGAAGCGTTCGTTAGAGAGCTTCTTGCCGACCATGTCCAGTTCTTTTTGCCATTTAGCCAGTTCCTTGTCGAGACGAGCGAGTTCTTCTTCGACATTGAGGAGGTCTGCGAGAGGCAAGTAGATTTCTGCTCCTGTGATGACGCTTGACATAGCCAGTTCAGGCGCAGGGATGGTTGATGCAATTTCCAAATGTTCTGGATTTGTGAATCGTTTGATGTAGTTGACATTGCTGTTAAAGAAGGCTTCCAAGTCGCTATCGCTTGTCTTAACAAGGATGGTGATTGGCTTGCTTGGTGCTACGTTTACTTCCGCACGCGCATTACGAACAGCACGGATCAAGTCTTTGAGGCTTTCGACACCTGTGTGGGCCGCAAGGTCTTCAAAGGCTGGGTTGACAGTTGGGTATGCAGCTGTAACGATAGAGCCTTCTGAGATTTGTCCAAAGATTTCCTCTGTCACGAATGGCATGATTGGGTGGAGGAGACGAAGGATCTTGTCCAAAGTGTAAAGGAGAACAGAACGTGTGATAACTTTCTCTTCTTCATTGTCGCTATAAAGGACTTCCTTGGTCAATTCAACGTACCAGTCCGCAAACTCGTCCCAGATGAAGTTGTAAAGGATATGTCCAGCGACACCAAACTCAAACTTGTCAAAGTTGGCAGTAGCTTTTCCGATGGTTTCATTGAGGTTGTGAAGAATCCAGCGGTCTGTGACATTCCCAGCTTCCTTGTTAACAACTTTTTCCACATTGGCAGTTGCTTGCTCAAGGGTCAAGCCTTCATTGTTCATGAGGATGTAGCGAGAGATGTTCCAGATCTTGTTAATGAAGTTCCATGAAGAATCCATTTTCTCGTAAGAGAAGCGCACGTCTTGACCTGGTGCAGAACCGTTTGAAAGGAACCAACGAAGGCTATCTGTTCCGTACTTATCAATAACATCCATTGGATCAATCCCGTTACCGAGAGATTTGGACATCTTGCGTCCTTGCTCATCACGAATGAGACCATGAATCAAGGCATTTTTGAATGGCGATTTGCCAGTAAATTCCAAACCTTGGAAAATCATTCGAGATACCCAGAACGGGATAATATCATAACCAGTCACCAAAGTTGATGTTGGATAATAACGTTTGAAGTCTTCTGAGTCGACATCCGGCCAGCCCATGGTAGAGAATGGCCAAAGAGCCGAACTGAACCACGTATCCAAGACATCTTCGTCCTGAGTCCATCCTTCACCTTCTGGAGCTTCTTCGCCGACATATATTTCACCCTCAGCATTGTACCAAGCAGGGATTTGGTGACCCCACCAGAGCTGACGAGAGATTACCCAGTCGTGGACATTTTCCATCCATTGGAGGAAGGTATCGTTGAAACGAGGTGGGTAGAATTCGACCTTATCATCTGTATCTTGATTGGCAATAGCATTTTTCGCCAATTGATCCATCTTGACGAACCACTGCGTAGACAAGCGTGGTTCAACCACAACACCTGTACGCTCTGAGTGACCAACACTGTGGACACGTTTTTCGATTTTAACGAGGGCACCGATTTCTTCCAACTTAGCAACGACTGCCTTACGAGCTTCAAAACGGTCCATGCCTGCAAATTCAAAGGCCAAGTCATTCATAGTTCCGTCGTCGTTCATAACGTTAACTTGTGGCAAGTTATGGCGTTGACCAACCAAGAAGTCGTTTGGATCGTGAGCAGGTGTGATTTTAACAACACCAGTACCAAATTCAGGATCTGCGTGTTCGTCTCCAACGATTGGGATCAGTTTATTAGCGATTGGAAGGATGACGTTTTTACCAATCAAGTCCTTGTAGCGTGGGTCTTCTGGATTGACCGCAACGGCAACGTCCCCAAACATAGTCTCAGGACGAGTTGTCGCAACTTCAAGGGCGCGTGAGCCGTCTTCCAGCATATAATTCATGTGGTAGAAGGCACCTTCAACGTCCTTGTGGATAACCTCGATATCAGAAAGAGCTGTGCGCGCTGCTGGGTCCCAGTTGATGATAAACTCACCACGGTAGATCCAGCCTTTCTTATAAAGGTCCACAAAGACCTTGCGAACAGCTTTTGACAAGCCTTCATCAAGAGTGAAACGCTCGCGAGAGTAGTCGACAGAGAGCCCCATCTTGCCCCATTGTTCCTTGATAGTAGTGGCATATTCGTCTTTCCATTCCCAGACCTTATCGAGGAATTTCTCACGACCTAGGTCATAGCGGCTGATGCCCTCACCACGCAAGCGCTCCTCTACCTTAGCCTGAGTGGCAATCCCCGCGTGGTCCATTCCCGGAAGCCAAAGCGTATCGAAACCTTGCATGCGTTTTTGACGGATAATAATATCCTGTAAAGTCGTATCCCAAGCGTGACCAAGGTGAAGCTTACCAGTTACGTTTGGTGGTGGAATCACGATTGAATAAGGCTTTGCCTTTTGATCTCCTGAAGGCTTGAAAACATCAGCGTCAAGCCATTTTTGGTAACGACCAGCCTCAACCTCGGCTGGATTGTATTTAGGTGAAAGTTCTTTAGACATGTGTTTGTCCTTTCTCTATTGTATTCATTTTATCTTGAATCTGCTTAGCAGCTTCTTCTGCAGACAAATTCGTATTATTTATTTTAAAGTAGTGGTGCAACTCATTCGGTTGATGTTGGGAATTTAATTGAAGGGGCTCAGTGGTCTCTAAAATTTCTCTTTCAGATACCTCAATATGTCGTTTTAAGGGTTTGTGCTTTAATCGATTCTCCGTTCGATTTCGATGTAAGCGCTCCTCAAGACCTGTTTCCAACTCCACAAACAGAATCTCTTGATGATAGTCATTCAACAAATCCTGAATTTGCTTTAAATACATCAGCTGGTACTGATTTGAAAAATCAATTACGTCAGTTAAAATTACTGATCTCTGATTTCTTGCACTTGCTCCAAGGAAAGAAAAGGTGATTCCACGAACAAATTCCCACATTTCCTCTGTAAAGTCCTGATAGATTTCTAATGCAAAATCGATGGCTTGATGGTTATAAAAGAGGGTAGCATCTGTCAGTCGAGATAACTCTTGACCAATCGTCATTTTCCCAGAAGCCGGAGCCCCAATGATGAAAAGATGCATCAAATCACCTCCCACTCACTCTTCAGCAAGCCATATCTCAAATCATCACAGCGGTTCCCTTGAACATCTTTACGGTCTCGGATACGAGCTTCGAGGGTAAATCCAAGTTTTTCTGCAACTCGTTTACTTTGGACATTATAACCAAAACAAGTCAATTCAATCTTGTGAAGGTTCAATTCTTTAAAAGCCAGGTTAATCAAGGCACTCGTTGCTTCGGGCACATAGCCTCGACCCCAATAATCGGGGTGCAAGGTGTAGCCAATCTCCAGTACATCATCTTCGTAGCGACGGGGGAAATCGACAGAACCAATGATTGTATCCGTTCCTTTGACCACAATACCGTAACCTGCTGGGAGATTTTCCTTTTGATTGCGCTCGGGAAGGATATGCTCTAGGTAATAAATCTCATCTTCCAAGGTCTTGACGGGTGGAAAACCTGCTGGGTAAGAGACTTCTGGACGACTAGCATAGTCAAAGATATCCTCAGCATCCGGCACGGTACGGACTCGTAAAACAAGACGTTCTGTTTCCAAGCGTTCATCATCCAAAACAAAACCTTTGATGATAAATTCTTTCAAAGTCTTGGTTGCCCAAATTCTAAATTGAGTAGCCTTACTGGAATTTACTCGATAACCAACTGAAATGATAGCATCCAGATTGTAATATTCAAGTTCACGCCTGACAGCTCTATTCCCCTCTTGTTGAACCTGTGCAAATTTTGCACAAGTTGACACCTTATCCAACTCACCACTATCATAAATATTTTTTAAGTGCTTTGTAATGACACTTCGTTCAACTCCAAAGAGCTCTGCAAGACCTTTTTGAGTCAACCAAAGATTTTCATCTTGTAAAAGGATATCTAGCTGAACATGGCCATTTGGTGTAGTATACAGGATGAAATTAGAAATTTCATTCAAGACAATTTCACCTCCTCCCTTCCATAAACAATTACTTCTCTTTCTTAAACTTTATGCCGTTTTCCTTCAGCTTTTTAACGGTTACAGGACCAATCCCTTTCAAAGCGAGAACTTCTTTTTCAGTCCATTTTTTGAAATCTGAAGATGTACGAATCCCATTTTCAACAAAGATGTGAACAAGATCCATCCGAATTCCCTTCATTTTTTCCTCATTCATAAAGGAATGCCAATCGGATACCTCGGATAAATTTCTTATCATACCAGAATGATTCGAAAATACTGGTTTACGGCGGAATTTTTTGGATTCGTTTGTTAAAAATTTCGTTAAAATAATATTTTCTAGTAAATAATCAAACAAAGGATACAAACTAGCTTGTAACGATTCAACTGAATTTGGACAATAGCATTCTTGGTCTTCTATATCTATAACTTTGAATTGCCAATCTTCCTCTATAAAGAATTCAACAGCTTCATCATTGATTTCCACTAATTTTGCAAATAGCTGACTTGCTTCCTCAATTTTTCCTTGAGAAAAAGCAGAGATGATGGCATGAATAAGAATGGTATCGTCCCGTTTCCCTTTATTTAATTCTTCACGATAGAAACGTTCAACCTTTAGTTCCTGACCAGTAATATGATACAAGGAAAGCATACAGAAGACAAAATTAGGAGGAAAACGGTCTGGTCGCTTACTCAAATATAGGTTAATCAATTCTATAGCCTTAGAATTGAAGTTCTCCTTCATATAATACTCAATCAGAAACATCAGAGCAGACAGGATAGGGCGGGCTTCAAAATAATTCCAACTATTGTAGCCATTCATTTTCCATTTTTCTAAAACTAGAATTTCAAAATCCAATACTTTTTTAAAGGTTGACAAATCAAAACTTTCAACCTCGGATAAGAATAAATGAAAATCAGCAGCAAAATAATCTGGATTTATTTTTAAAACTTGTTTTAACAGTTTATTTCGCTTCTGTGTATTTGGAGTATGCATAGCTTCTCTAAATAAAGCATGATCCTGATTCCAATCAAAAGTCCTATTTTTCAGTTGGTAATTGATTAGCTGAACATCGGGATACTCTCCGTGTTCATCAGCATATTGCATCACTGCTGTATGCAGTTCATCGAAATTTTGAATAGTCCGACGTTCTACAAAAGTTGGATTTTGGGCCATGATTTCTGTCCAAGCAGCCTCTTCTTCAGAAATAACTTTGATATCCAACTTTTGCTGGCGTTTTAATTCTTTTTTTCTATTTTTCTTTTTAGCCATCTATTTTCTCCTCTAACTCATTCTTCAATAGATCAAACTCTACCTCTGCTGTATTGGATATTCTTACGACCTCGGATACAGGCTTGAACGGGAATCTAAGCTTCTTTGTGATTCGTTTACTTTGAAGGTTGTAGAAAAGTGTGTCAAAATCTTATATGCATTTTTACGGACGCAAGGTTGTATCACAAGCGTGACCAAGGTGGAGTTTACAAGTAATGTTTGATGGTGAGAATCATGATCGAAAAAGGTTTAAACTTTTGATCGCCTGAAGGCTTGAAAACATTCGCTTCAAGTCATTTTGGGTAAAGAGCAACTTCAACCTAGGATGGAGAGTATTTAGGTTAAAGTTGTTTCATTTTAGTTCTCCTTTTATTATTCTATTCTTTTCGGTTTCACATTTCGAATAGGATAGATTTAACAATCTCATCTCCTCATCAGTACAATTAAACATTACACAAGTAACATTTGACATGTCTAGACACTTATCATATGTATCCTTTGGGAAAGCGATACATAATAGGTCTAATCTATCATCTTGGTAATTAGATTTATAATCTATTGCATCTTTAAACTCAACAGAGATATATGACCATCCTTTATACTCTTTATTTCTAGAGAGTGGAAAATATTTTTCTATTATATAATTTGATAACTCATATACTTTCTTGTCATGTTCCCCATCTCCACTAGACTTAGATGAAAAAATTTCATTTAAAACTTTTGTTGTTTGTAATCCATAATCTTGTAATTCTTTCGGAAATCGTACATTGCAAAAGGGATTTACTTGAATGGGCAATATTTTAAAATTGTCTTTTGCATTATATATAAACAACGCAAACTTATCTGTTTGTTTTTTTATACCAACTTCTTCTATTGCTACTCTGTCAAGTACTGATGTATAAAATACAGACTCTTTCTCGGTATTCAATCTTTGTAAACTAGAATTAGGATTGATAAAACGCCAAGTATTTGGATCAAAATCTATTTTTAGGTTACCATTTTCATCAACTAGAGGAATAGCTCTATAAAATTCAGCATTTTTATTAACCCCTAAAGCTTTATGATTGTTTTGGATATAAGAACCAAATTCATCAATGCTAATGATTTTATCAATAAATTCTTTGAGTTCATTAAAAGTATAATTTGATTCATTTTTTATAAAGGAAAGAACCTTTTTTACTAAAATCTCAATTTCAATCTCATCTCGTCTCAGTAAGCTCTTCTGCAACACTGACTGAAGTGATTCATCTGTTGTATATGCTGGAGTAATTGCTGCGATGGTTCCATTACTAAATTTCTGTAGTTTAAACGGATGAATTATTTGAGCACCATTTTGAATAGGAATATGTGCAAAGTAAGTCTCTCCTTCTTTAATATCCACCTTACACTCTATCGAGGGAGAATTTGCTTCTCTCACTTGATGCCTTAATTCTTTTTTTCTATTCTTCTTTTTAGCCATCTATTTCACTCCCCCACTCACTCCTCAGCAAGCCATATATCAGACTGTCACAGCGGATTCCTTGGGCATCTTTGCGGTCTCGGATGCGAGCTTCCAGAGTAAAGCCAAGTTTCTCTGCGACTCGTTGACTTTGGGTATTGTAACCAAAGCAAGAGAGTTCAATCTTGTGAAGACCTAGTTCTCTAAAAGCTATGTCAATCAAGGCACGCGCTGCTTCTGGCACATAACCTCGTCCCCAATAGTCTGGGTGCAAGGTGTAGCCAATCTCCAGTACATCGTCTTCGTGCCGATGGTTGAAATCAACAGAGCCGATGACTTTATCGGTTCCTTTGACGACAATTCCGTAGCCAGCTGGGAGATTTTCCTTTTGATTGCGTTCGGGAAGGATATGCTCTAGATAGTAAACCTCATCTTCCAAGGTCTTGACTGGAGGAAAGCCTGCTGGGTAAGAAACTTCTGGACGACTAGCATAGTCAAAGATATCCTCAGCAAGCCGCCACTGTACGGACTCGCAAGACCAGACGCTCCGTCTCGATTCTTTCTGGTAACTCAGCTCTTGTCATCCTTCTTCCTCGCTTTTTTGATGAAGCTCCCCTTAATATCTACACGCTTGTCCAGATAACGATAGACGCGCTGATATCCATCTCCCATGAAATAGGTTGGGGCAAACAGTTCATTTCTAAAATGTCCCTTTTCATCCAAAAGTTCTGGGTCAACAAGTCGCTCAACAATCTTAGCGAAAATATGACAAATTCCCTCTTCCTCAACAATCCTATCTACCTGACAATCCAAAACGACTGGACAATCCTCTAAAATCGGTGCCTCAGTTCGTTCAGAAATTTCATAATGCACTCCCAAACGTTCCAATTTCTCCTGATGACTGATAAAACCAGCCTGCTCCATCTCGAGCATGAGATTTTCATCAGGGATATTCACAGTAAATTTTTGATAATGTTTAATTTGCTCTGCGACATTCTCTCTCGCAACGACTCCAATCACAATCCAATCTCCTAGACTATAAGAGGAACTACAGGTCGTGATGTTATAGCCAAAATTCTGATCTTGATATCCTAAAATAAAAACAGGAAAGCCATAGTATAGTTTATTAGTTTTAAATGATTGTTTCATAACAACCTCCTTTGACTAAGACACAAAAGAAAAGCCCTGCCATCTACATGACAGGGACGAATGTATTTATCCGCGGTACCACCCAATTTCGGGCAGTTGCCCGCAACTTTGTTTATTTCATTTTCATCCATTAGCAACCAGTTTTGACACATTTGTGGACTTCTCAGCTCTGCCACTTTCTGTAAAATGTGGAATTCAAAACACCTCTAATGGCTCTATTGTAGCAAGATTTTGACGGAAATGCAAGGCACAAGAAAGATTACTTGAACTTGATGCCATTTTCCTTCAATTTCTTGATGGTAGCTGGGCCGATTCCTTTCAAGGCAAGGAGTTCTTTTTCAGTCCAGTTTTTGAAATCTGAAGCAGACTTGATGCCTTCATCATAGAAAGTTTTGGCACGATCAAGTGGAAGTCCACCCAAGTTTGCTGCAAAATCTTCTACAGAATTGGCTACTTTTTGAGCTTGCTCTTTGGTAGCTTCTACTGCTTGTTCAACTTTTTTAGAAACAGCCTTACCAGCTTGGCTTGCTGACTGTTCTGCACGTTTTACGACTTTCTTTGTCTCTTCTACAACCTTAGTCACAGTACTTGAAAAGGCACCTGCGCGACGGAGGCTATTTCGTAATTGTTTTTTACGATTGAGTTTCTTTGACATGATAAAATCCTTTCAATAAAAAACCCCTGCTCTGACAAGGATTTAATATAAATATTCTATCAAGATTTTAGTAAAAAATCAAGAATCTATCTCATTTAATAATTTCGCTCACCGAATAAGCCATCTGGCAAATCATGGAATCCCTTGCCTGCCTTGAAGTTTTCAAATTTGCCAAGCAAGAACTGATAAGCATCCAAGCGGCTTTCGTAGCGAATCATGGCATCTTTGGCACGCTCGTCTTGGTCTTCTTCGTAGACTTTTTGGCTTTCCTTGTGCGCCATGTCATTGATCATAATCTGGGTATTGACCCAGGCTTCAAATTCCTTCATAAATTCTTGTTCGTAACTCATTTTTTCTCCTTATTCTAATCCACGGAAATAGTCCGTGTCAATCTCACGGTAGGGTTGAATATCCTGAACATACTCCAGCACTCCTTGGAATTTTCCCTCTTCATCGTGCACTGCTGCGTAGGTGATGTGGACAAACTTACCTCGTGACTCAGATTTGAACCACATTTCATACTTGTCTTTGCTTCCCTCACGAAGCCCCTTCATGATGGTTTTGACCTTGTCCAAGTACTTAGGCGGATGACAAAGTTCGACATTGCGCCCAACTTGGGCCGGCGTCCGTTTGAAAATCATCTCATCAGCTGGCGTATTGTCGTTGTAATATTGGAAAATATCGTCTTTATTGACAAAGGTAATCTCCATGGGGAGGTGATTGAGGATCAGATTGGCCTGCTCGACCGATAGATAGCCATTGCCAAAAGCCTGTTGACTATGACGGTCCAGCGCTGTTTCCTTTTTCTTAGGGGCAAAGGTAATGGTAAACTGACCTTCTGGCGTATCGATAACTTGCTGAACTTGACCCTCTGCCGTATCTAGCTGTACAGGCTCCCCTACACTCTTTTCCTCAACAAAACTCTGGCGTTCTGGCACCCATTTCTCAGACGGACGGATGATGGCATAACCATAAGCATCGCTCTCCTCCGCAATCTGAAGCCAGTCATCCTGAGTAAAGGACTCAAGGAGAATCATGAGAAGGATGGACTCTTCCTTGAAAATCATACTTTCAAACTCTGTCGCAAAAGCTTCAAAATCTTCCTTTACAGTAGAAATCGGCACTTCTGGTAATGACTTGGCTGTATCTAGAGCTTTTTGAAAGAGTTCTCTGATCTGGTCATCCACTCCCCACATGACCTTAGGAGGTGAATCGTGTCCATAGCGCTCCATGATAGGAAAGAAGAGTTCTTCCTTGCGCTGGTAGTGGATGTCAAATTGACCCACAAGTCCCATCTGACGCACCAAGCCCTTGCGCATCTCCACCAGCATTTCTTCATCTTCCATAGACTCGTAGGTATCTAACAATCTACGAATGCGAATCAAGGCAGCACGGAGAGCCAGATTTTCATCCTTGAAGACGCGAACTGGGTGTCCTGGGTGCTCGGTATCTGCAACTTCGACATCCTTAACAGCATTTTTAAAAAGGTTAGCATGGACATCACAGAGCTCCATAACATCTTCAAAGGTGACACCTGAGTCTGAGTTCATCAGCTCGTGCTCCATGAGGGAAATCTCGATGGCTGAAACACCCGTAAAAGTCGCATCAAAGCGCTCCTGAACTGACTCAGGAGAGGCGCCATTATGCAATTCTAACAAAATATCCCGTAGGACATGAATTCGTTCATCTGCCATTAGTCTAACCCAATCACTTCATAGCCGTTTGCTTCCAGCGTGCGGACAATCTTGTCCATAGGAGTTCCTTCAAGCTTAGAACCCTGCTTAAGCGATACTTTGCGACCGACTGTATTACGCATCAAGGGATTGGCAAGGGGTTTAAAACCCAGCTCTACTAGGATTTCCAAGACTTCTGGATGCTTGTCCACCACTTCTGCAACGGGAATTGACACATCGATGATATTGTCCATGACGACCTCCATTATCGTTTATAAATGATATTATTTATTTTATTATACCATAAGGAAAGAGATTAAAAAACTAGCAGTACAAGACTTGCTAGTTCCCCACGACTTGGATTACTATCTAAATAAGTTTAAAGAGCCAATCCAATATCTTAAATACCATCTTGTAAAACAGCAATTGAATTGCAAAATAGATGATCATCCACAGGAATTTCACAATTCCAATAATCGGTTTAATAAAAATAATGGCAAGAAGTCCCCAGAAAAATTTCATTCTCTCTCCTCTGGCTTGATGAGCCACCGAGCCGTATCCATTAGCTTGTCTGCAATAAAGAGTTTCCCCAGACCGACAACGACATTGTCATCTTTCTTTATCGTTTTCATTACTTTTACACCTTGCATGGTCAAAAAGTAATTCCCATAAGTTTTAGCTAGAATTTTTATGAGTCCCATATTACTCTCCTTCGAGGATTTCAGCCTCTTTTCGGATTGTTTCAACATCTTCTTGATATTGAACTTCACTATAGTTGACCAGCTTGGATAATTCTTTCTGCAAGCTTTCCCCCATCGGTTTCATAGTTGCAAAGGTTAAACCACCTGAAATGATACCACCCAAGATAGGAATGAATTTTCCCATTCCTTTGGCCAGACCTCCCTTGGTCAGATTCACACCAAATATTTTTAAGACTTTTTTCAAAATAGGGTACCAAAGCGTCTTTGTTAACGCTTTATTAGGTACTGTTTTCATTACCTGTTTGGCAATTGTTATACCACCTGCACGTAGCAAAGCAGCGGTTCCATTTACCCCCAACATTACACCTAGATAAAGCAAGAGGGTATTTTGAGCATCTTCACTCAACTCCTCGCGTGAAGCCCAAAGATCCTCATATCCATAAATATAACCTAATTCTTGAGCTAATTTTAAAGAAAAAGCATAAAATTGAGCTACATCCGCTGGTATGGTGATTGCCATGGCAAGTCCACCTGGTAATCCAGCAACAACAGACGTTCCACTCGCTAATAAAACATTATCCCTAATACAGGCATTAGCCACTCGATCTAAGGTTTCTTGAGATAAGAGGGACGTTGGGCCTTGTTCTAATAAGGTAGGAATATCCTGTGGATCCAATTCTTTGGAAAACTTATCCACTAAAAATTTCGAACGATCAACCTTAACAACAGGTAGTTTTACCACTTGTTGTAATACTTGCATAGCTAAGTCTTGTTCAGCCATATACAAACTCCTTTTACTTCTGTAAGTTATATTCTATGATAGCATACTCTTTTAAAGTATGTTTCAAATTCCCCTCAAAAATTTTCAAAAAATCCTTAGCAACTTATTTGTTAAAGATTTTTAATAGTCTTTGTAGAGACAGCTCGAATATTCAACTCCTACCTTTACAACATGATATTCTATCTGTGAACGATAGTCTATTATTGTTTCACCTAAAATGTTCCTTGAATACACACT
>NZ_AEDV01000002.1 GCF_000148545.1 Streptococcus mitis SK597
ACTTCTCTCAAGCGACAACTATATTAGTATATCACAGTCGCTTTCGCTTGTCAACACTTTTTTGAAACTTTTTTAAAACTTTTTTCATCAAGTGTTCCTACCGCAACATACCATAGTCCGTACGGGATTCGAACCCGTGTTACCGCCGTGAAAAGGCGGTGTCTTAACCCCTTGACCAACGGACCAGAGTTATTTTCAACTCTTACTATTATACCGACTTTTTGTTTTTTGTCAACACCTTTTTTAAACTTTTTTAATTAATTTTACAACAGCCTCAGTTCGAGCGGTATGTGGGAACATATCGACCGATTGGATATAATGGAGATCATATACTTTTACTAAGCGCACTAGATCACGAGCCAAGGTCGAAACATTACAAGAAATATAGACCATTTTTTCTGGTACGTAAGTAAGAATAGTATCTAATAACTTATCGTCCAGACCTGTACGTGGTGGGTCCACAATCAGAGCATCTGCTCGGTAGCCTTCCTTGTACCAACGAGGAATAATCTCTTCTGCTGTTCCAGCTTCATAATGAATATTGTCAAATCCCATTCTTTTAGCATTTCGCTTGGCATCTTCAATGGCTTCTGGAATAATATCCATACCTCTGAGTGTTTTAACTTTCTTTGCAAAGGCAAATCCAATTGTTCCAACTCCACAATAAGCGTCAATCAAATGGTCTTCTTTATTAACATCCAAGGCTTTTACCGCCTCGTTATATAGTACTTCTGTTTGTTCAGGATTTAGCTGATAAAAAGCTCGAGGGGATAGTGAAAATTCATAATCGAGAACACCTTCTTGAATACTCTCTTGTCCCCAGATAATCTCTGTCTTTTCACCATAAATCTCACTGGTTTTAGCTGTATTTGTATTCACAGCTACTGTCACAATTTCTGGAAAATCTTTAACTAATTCTTTTACAAGTTGAGTTAAGTTAAGCTGACGATTTGTAACAATAATAATCTGAACCTGTCCAGTCTTTCTTGCTCGTCGAACCATTATAGTTCTAACACCTAGAACTTTTCTCTCATCCGTGATTGGAATCTGGTGATAAGTAAGTAATTCCGCTAGACGATTAGCAATCACTTGGGTTTCCCTGTCTTGTACCAGGCAGTCTTTCAACTCTACTAAATAGTGAGAGTTTTGTGCATATAAGCCCGCCTTGACCTGATTCTTAAATTTTCGAGTCTGAAATTGTAACTTAGCACGGTAGTACTTTGGTTCCTGCATACCAATCGTCGGGCGGATTTCATAATTTTCATATCCTGCAGGGGCAAATTTTTTCAGCGCTTGATAAAGCAAGTCCGTCTTGAACTCTAGCTGCTTATCATAATGTAGGTGCATGATTTGGCAGCCTCCGCACTCATTGTAAATAGTACAAGCTGGCACAACGCGGAATTTAGACTTCTTGTTGACCTTTAATAATTTCGCTTCAACAAAGTTACGTTTAATAGAAGTAATCTGACAATAGATATCTTCTCCTTTTAAAGCTCCAGGTACAAAGACTAACGTTTTTTGGTAAAAGCCGATTCCCTCACCATTAATTCCCATGCGCTTGATTTTTAATGGTATTTTTTGTTTCACTTTCAGATTCATATCCCTATCTTATCACATTTTGAGTTATAATAGAACTATGAAAATCACAAAACTTGAAAAGAAAAAAAGACTCTATCTGATGGAGCTTGATAATGACAATAGATGCTATATTACTGAAGATACAATTGTTCGTTTTATGTTATCAAGAGATAAGGTGATAATCGAAGAGGAATTGAAAGAGATTCAGGACTTTGCTCAATTTTCTTATGGTAAGAATCTAGCCCTCTACCACCTATCCTTTAAAGCACGCACTGAAAAAGAAGTCAGAGAATATCTGAAAAAATACAATATTGATGAAAACATAGTTTCTCAAGTCATTGCTAATCTTAAAAAGGATAATTGGATTAATGATGGCCAGTACGCTTATGCTATCATCAATGCCAATCAACTTTCAGGAGACAAGGGGCCTTATGTACTGACTCAGAAACTAGCTCAAAAAGGGATTTCAAAATCTACTATAGAAGAGAACTTGAAAGAATTTGATTTTTCTGAAGTTGCTCAACGTGTAGCTAATAAACTATTGAAAAAATATGAGGGAATGCTTCCTGCTCGTGCTTTGCAGGATAAGATTATACAAAATCTGACCAACAAGGGGTTTTCCTATTCTGATGCTAAAAGTGCCTTTGACCAGTTGGATAGTCAAGTTGACCAAGAAACGACTCAGGAACTCATCTTCAAGGAACTTGATAAGCAATATGCCAAGTATGCCCGAAAATATGAAGGATACGAACTGAAGCAGCGTTTAACCCAAGTTTTAGCACGAAAGGGCTACGATTTTTCGGATATAGCAAGCGCTCTTAGAGAATATCTTTAATATTTTCGTGTAAAATTCACAGATTTTAGGCATTTTTATGGTACAATAGTAAACGATAAACTTATAAATTGTAGAAAGTTGGTTAGTTATGAAACTTCCAAAAGAAGGCGACTTTATTACAATTCAAAGTTATAAGCATGATGGGAGTCTCCACCGAACTTGGCGGGACACCATGGTACTAAAAACAACAGAAAACGCCATTATTGGTGTCAACGATCATACACTTGTTACCGAAAGTGATGGTCGTCGTTGGGTCACTCGAGAACCGGCTATTGTTTACTTTCATAAGAAATATTGGTTTAATATCATTGCCATGATTCGTGATAATGGAATTTCCTACTATTGCAATATGGCTAGCCCCTACTATCTGGATGAAGAAGCACTGAAATATATTGATTACGATTTGGATGTTAAAATTTTTACAGATGGGGAAAAACGTCTCTTGGACGTTGAGGAGTATGAGCGTCACAAACGCAAAATGAATTATTCTGATGACTTGGACTATATTTTAAAAGAACATGTCAAAATTCTTGTTGATTGGATTAACAATGGACGCGGTCCTTTCTCAGAAGCCTATGTAAACATTTGGTACAAGCGCTATGTAGAACTAAAGAATCGGTAAAGTTGTCAAAGGTCAGGAACAAAATCCTGACCTTGTTTTTTTGGTAGTGTAAAATAAATTGTGTAAACACAAAAAGGAATAAATCCATTATAGTAGAGTTACAACACCTTACTAGAAAGAGATTTATGCCGAATTCGTAAAATATATAAAACAAATAGATATACTGTTATTTTTTAATGTCTTTATTCCTTGTAAGTTTACAACAAACTCATATCATTTAATACAAAAAATACGAAAATGATTAGTATAAAAAATACAGGTCAACTTCGTATCAAAAAAATTTTTTTAGTTATTTCCATATAGCATCAATCATTTAGTACAATATTTTAAAAACAATATCTCAACAGAGAAAATGCTATTTAATCTACCAACTCATTTAATCGTTTTTGAAAATATAAAGCAATACTTTTAGACTCAATAAACTCAAAATATTTTATGACATTGTTCATTTGTTTAATTCCAGATTCTTTAGATTCAGTCAGATATATTTTATATCCTTCTACAAATTTGAATGTAGATTTTTCAAAAACTTTTGTGTCATCTTTTAATAATTTTTTTAGTTTCATTTCAAAGTAGTCTGCATATATTAGATGTGAATTTTCAAGGCAACAGAACCAAAAATTTAAACAAGCTGACACAACTAAATTTCTATTCTTGCCGATTTTTTCGTAATAATGTGTACGCTCTAGTATTTCTTTTCTGACCATGTAAATATAATCTATTTCAAAAAGATGATATAAATTACCAATCAGCGTTATCTCATAGGACTCCCATCGTTCCTTCTGGAATAAATAGTCATATACTAAATTTAGATCATCTCTACTAACTACATGATTACAATCTATCTGATTTAATAATCCCTGAACCATAATTGTATTTATTTTATGAGTTTTTTCTACACTCTTCTCAAAAAGTTTTTGTTGCTCATTTTTTATTTCCTCCAATCCTTTAGTATTCAAACTATAAAAATTTGGAGATAAGTTAACCAAAAAATCATCAAACTCCGATCTTTTATAATGTTCTAAGTAATTACAAAAATTCTCTATCGAAACATTGATATTTGATAATAATTTAAAGAACGTTGAAAGAGAAATTTCATTTTCTCCTCTTTCAAATCTAGAAAGTTGAGATTTTGATATAGAATCAGCTGCAGCATACTCTAAAGAATATCCGTTTAATTTTCTAAAATATCGAAAAGCTTCTCCATAATTTTTCACACTTTCGTTCCCTTAACTTTCTTTTCGAGCGACAAACATACCATATTCTTTAGGAATGATCAACATACCATTATAAAACGCACTTTCCAATCTTTTACGTATTATTTCCTCTTCTAGTGAACCTATTTCTAAAATTCTTTTAAACGATTGGATGTATTTAACTAGGTCATCTATACTAGTTACCTGTAACTCATCATCATAGAGTAATGTATCGACAGAGTTAAAATACGTACTCAGGTACCTTTTACCATTTTGTAAAGTAAACGTTTTATTTTCTAAATCTTGATTAACCTCATCTTTAAATAAACTTGCCAAATAATTTACAACTCCATTTTCACCAAATGTAGCACAGTAAAAAATTCCTCCGATTTTTAAGACCCTATTCACCTCAGAGAGAGCTTTAGGAATATCATTCACATGATGTAAAAGCATATTAGCAATAACAATATCAAAGGTTTCATTCTCAAAAGAAATCTTTTGAATATCAATTATTTCATAGTTAACATTGTCTCTATTTCCAATTACTGACTTCGTTGTTTTTACCATATCTTTAGAAAAATCTGTAACAACCAACTGCTTCATTGTATCTATAGAATCACTATTACTTTTCCACAGTTCTCCTGTACCACATCCCAATTCTAGAACCTTTACTTCATCAGTGATTTGGTAGTTAGAAAATATCCAATTATTAAATCCCAATTTATTTTTTGAATACTTCTTATGCAATTCTACTCGAATATCAAGATTATCATGACTTTTATATTGTTCAATTACTTTATCAATCATTTTAAATGACCTCCACTCTATAATTTGACATTATATCACAAGAATAAAGACAGTGTTAAATAAGTTGTATAAATGCAAAAAAGGAATATTCCGTTATAGCAGAGTTGTAACACATTTCTATAAAGAAATTTATTCCTACGACTCAGTTTAGCATGCTTAACTTCCTAACTCAAAAACCAAGCATCAATTAATTTATCCGTTCTTCTTTTGAAACAGATTTGAACTGATAATTGCTCGTTTTAATTTAAAAAGCTCTTTTGAGCAAAACTTCATTTTTTTAAGAGTCCAAGGCTTGTTGAAGACTCACAATCCTTGGACTAGAAATTCAAAGATTGATCCAGCAATTTCTATCTATCGCTTTTCTACTAGCAAAAAACTTACCTTGGGGCAAGTTTTCATTTATATATCTAATTTTGTAACTGTAAATTTGATGTGAGAATAGTCTTTTTCAACATCCTTATCAAGCATGAAAGCCGTGGCGTCCTTCTTAACTTGAACCAGGTCAATATTCTGGGCTTGTGCTGCATAGACACATCCACAATAACATTGACGGTAAATGTCATACTCTTCACACATCTCTACCGAACGTTTGTAGCCTTGATTTTTCTTGAAATCACTTGGAAGATAGTGGGTTGTGTAAATTTTTTGCACATCGATTCCGATGCTGTTAATAGTTTGAGAATTCTTATGAGGACTGATGGTCAAGGCTGAGCCAAAGTAGTCAAAGCCCAAGTCCATAGCCACTTGCGCTGTCTTATCCAGTCGGTAGTCAAAGCAAACCTTGCAACGGTCGCCTCCTTCAGGCTCTTCCTCCAACCCTCTGACCAATTTTCGGTATTCATTTGGTTCGTAGGGAGCTTCTAGATACTGGACCGTATTTCCTGTTCGCTCATTGAAATCACTGACAAATTTTTTGGTGACGTAAGCCCGCTTGTGGTATTCTGCCTTGGGATGGATATTAGAATTGGCAAAATAAATAGTCACATCTGCATACTTAGTCAAATATTCTAGAGTATAGGTACTGCAAGGGGCACAGCAAACATGCATGAGAATAGTTGGACGTTGCTCATTTTTCTCCCATACTTGTACCATCTTCTGCATGACACGGTCATAATTAATCTTCTGATTGGGGTTCATCTTGCTCAGAATTTCTTCTACATCGATCATGTTCTTCTCCTTTTTCTAGTCTTATTTTATCATATAAGTTAGGAGAGCTCAAATCAATTTAGAAGTGAATATCATAAAAAGGAGGGTTAGTCATTCCCTCCTTTTGTGTTTTTTATAAGTTGTTTTCTATAGAAAGCTTACATCATGCCGCCCATCATGCTTGGATCCATTGCTGGAGCTGGGGCTACTGGTTCTGGTTTATTGGCTACGACTGCTTCTGTAGTCAAAATCAAGCTGGCTACAGATGCTGCATTTTGTAGGGCTGAACGGCTAACTTTAACTGGGTCAATGATACCTTGATCAATCATGTTAACCCACTCGCCAGTTGCTGCGTTGAAACCTGTACCAAGCTCAGCATTTTTCAAACGATCGATAACGATAGACCCTTCAAATCCTGCATTGTGGGCGATTTGACGAACAGGTTCTTCCAAAGCACGGAGAACAATATTGCGTCCTGTTGCTTCATCACCTGCCAATTCCAAATTAGACACGGCTGGGATAACATTTACAAGGGCTG
Source organism: Streptococcus mitis SK597 (assembly GCF_000148545.1). GTDB lineage: Bacteria > Bacillota > Bacilli > Lactobacillales > Streptococcaceae > Streptococcus > Streptococcus mitis_C. Next base: position 6,723 of record NZ_AEDV01000002.1, read on the forward strand.
TTCCACCACCTGCAACGATTCCTTCTTCAACAGCTGCACGAGTAGCGTTGAGGGCATCTTCAATGCGGAGTTTCATTTCTTTCAACTCAGTTTCAGTTGCAGCTCCGACCTTAATAACCGCTACACCACCTGACAATTTCGCCAAGCGTTCTTGTAATTTTTCACGGTCAAACTCAGAAGTTGTGGTTTCGATTTGAGACTTGATAACCGCAACACGGTGGGAAATAGCTTCAGGATTTCCAGCACCTTCTACGATAACAGTGCTATCTTTGTCCACAGTTACTCTCGCTGCTTGACCAAGAGCTTCAATTGTCGCATCTTTCAACTCAAGACCAAGGTCTTCAGTGATAACTGTTCCGCCTGTTAATATGGCTATATCTTCAAGCATGGCTTTGCGACGATCACCAAAACCAGGTGCCTTAACTGCTACTACGTTGAAGGTTCCACGAATCTTGTTCAAAACAAGAGTTGGAAGAGCTTCGCCATCCACATCATCCGCAATAATCAAGAGTGGACGATTGCTTTGAAGAATACTTTCTAGGAGTGGCAAGATTTCTTGGATATTTGAAATCTTCTTGTCGGTAATCAAGATATATGGATTTTCAAGGTCAGCTACCATTTTTTCGCTATCTGTCACCATGTACTGTGAAAGATAGCCGCGGTCGAACTGCATTCCTTCAACAACTTCAAGTTCTGTTTCCATACCACGTGACTCTTCGATAGTGATGACTCCGTCTTTGCCAACTTTTTCCATGGCTTCAGAGATGTATTCACCTACTTTTTCGGAACGAGAAGAGACGGCGGCAACCTGAGCAATGGCTTCTTTGTTGGCAACAGGGATGGCATTGTTTTTCAAGGCTTCTACAGCTGTGGCAACTGCTGTTTCAATCCCACGACGAATGCCAATTGGATTGGCACCTGCAGTGACGTTTTTGATTCCTTCACGGACGATAGCTTGGGTCAAGACTGTTGCAGTCGTAGTCCCGTCACCTGCGATATCATTGGTTTTAGAAGCTACTTCTGATACCAATTTGGCACCCATATTTTCAAAATGGTCTTCCAATTCGATTTCTTTGGCAATGGTCACACCGTCATTGGTAATCAAGGGTGAACCGAATGATTTTTCAAGAACGACATTGCGGCCTTTTGGTCCCAAGGTTACTTTAACAGTGTCTGCAAGGATATCGACACCGCGAACCATAGCTGAACGGGCATCTGATGAAAATTTAATTTCTTTTGACATACTTACTTTCTCCTTCTATTCTTCAATGATTGCCAAGATGTTAGCTTCGCCTACGATGATGTACTTTTCATCGCCGTCTTTGACATCAAGACCTGCGTGAGCTTCAACTAAGACACGGTCTCCAGCTTTAACACTTGGAGCAACCAAGTCACCGTTCAAGGTACGAACACCTTGTCCAGTAGCTACAACTTGGGCTGTTTTGGTTTTTTCTTGGGCTGAACCTGCGAGGACAAAACCTCCAACAGTTTGTTCTTTTTCTTCGATTTTCAAGACCACACGGTCTCCTAATGGTTTCAACATCTGTTTTCCTCCATGATGAACTACATATTATTAGCACTCTTTGTATATGAGTGCTAAATCATAGTTCTATTGTATCACTTGGTCAGAAATAGTCAAGGAAAAAGTCTGACTTTCTCAAGATAAAAAGCCTGAGACCAA
>NZ_AEDV01000001.1 GCF_000148545.1 Streptococcus mitis SK597
AAGTCAAAAATTATTATATAGAAGCAAGAGAGTTATGTAAGATTTATAACAATCCTTTAATGTTGATGAAGATAGAAAATTATTTGAAAGAATTAGATACTGTTTAGTTAATCTTGACATTATAGTTTTTCTGAAACGTTAAATAACCTGTAAGGCTGATAGTGAAATGAATACTATCAGCCTTATTTCAAATTTATATTCTTCGAAAATCTCTTCAAACCACGTCAGCTCTATCTGCAACCTCAAAACAGTGTTTTGAGCAACCTGTGCCTAGCATCCTAGTTTGCTCTTTGATTTTCATTGAGTATTAGTCTCAGGTGTTTGTTTAGCGTCTAAAAGAGACATTTGAGAAGATTGGAAACAGTTCTCTCTTTTCTCCGAGTATAATGATTGGTAGGAAGGGAGATAAAAGATGAAATCAATGAGAATCTTATTTTTGTTAGCTTTAATTCAAATCAGTTTGAGTAGCTGTTTCCTATGGAAAGAATGCATCTTGTCCTTTAAACAAAGTACAGGTTTTTTCATCGGAAGTATGGTCTTCGTTTCAGGAATCTGTGCCGGAGTAAATTATCTTTATACCCGTAAGCAAGAAGTCCATAGTGTCCTAGCCAGTAAGAAGTCGGTGAAGCTTTTTTATAGTATGTTACTCTTAATTAATTTGTTAGGAGCTGTTCTTGTCTTGTCAGATAACTTGTTCATCAAAAATACGTTGCAGCAAGAATTAGTTGACTTTTTATTGCCATCCTTCTTTTTCCTATTTGGACTAGATTTGCTGATTTTTTTACCCTTGAAAAAATACATGCGCGATTTGCTTGCTATGCTAGACAGAAAAAAGACAGTTTTGGTGACTATTTTAGCAACACTTCTCTTCTTAAGAAATCCAATGACCATTGTCTCACTTCTGATTTATATTGGACTGGGTTTGTTTTTTGCAGCCTATCTTGTCCCAAATTCTGTTAAAAAGGAAGTTTCCTTTTATGGTCATATTTTCCGAGATCTTGTATTGGTCATTGCTACGCTCATTTTCTTTTAGAGAAAGCTTGTTTTTATGGATGTTATGATGGTAATACTCTTCGAAAATCTCTTCAAACTACGTCAGCTCTATCTGCAACCTCAAAACAGTATTTTGAGCAGCCTACGGCTAGCTTCCTAGTTTGCTCTTTGATTTTCATGCTTTTCATGATTTTCATTGAGTATAAGTTTAGCAGGAAAATAGACACAAAAGAAAAGTTTTTGGTATAATAAGAATATGTACACAAAAAATGAAGAAGAGCTGCAAGCCTTAGGGGAGCGCTTGGGTCATCTATTAGAAAAGAATGATGTTTTAATCTTAACTGGAGAACTGGGCGCAGGTAAAACGACCTTTACTAAAGGACTTGCTAAAGGTTTACAGATTTCTCAAATGATTAAAAGTCCAACCTATACTATCGTAAGAGAGTACGAAGGTCGTCTTCCGCTTTATCACCTAGATGTTTATCGAATTGAAGGAGATGCTGATTCTATTGATTTGGATGAGTTTCTCTTTGGTGGCGGGGTGACTGTCATCGAGTGGGGAAATCTCTTAGGAGATGCCTTGCCAGATACTTATTTAGAGTTGGAAATTCTAAAAGAAGCAGATGGACGCCGTTTAAATTTTCAGGCAAAGGGTTTGCGTGCAGAAAAGCTTTTAGAGGAGCTTCAACATGGAGTATGAATTGCTCATTAGGGAAGCAGAAATTGAAGATGCGGCTGAGTTAGTGACATTTTTAAATCGTGTCAGTGTAGAAACAGATTTTACCAGTCTGGACAGGAATGGCATTTTGATGACAGATACTGAGATGGAGTTATTTTTGGATAAACAGGCTCACTCGGAAAATCAAATCACTTTACTGGCCTTGCTGAATGATGAAATTGCTGGTATTGTAAATATTACAGCTGACCAGCGTAAGAGAGTCCGTCATATTGGAGATTTCTTCATTGTGATTGGAAAAAGATATTGGAATAATGGATTGGGAAGTTTGTTGCTAGAAGAAGCGATAGAGTGGGCACAAGCAAGTGGCATTCTGCGTCGTCTCCAACTGACTGTCCAAACTCGTAATCAAGCTGCATTTCATCTTTATCAAAAGCATGGCTTTGTCATTGAAGGTCGCCAAGAGCGTGGAGCATATATAGAAGAAGGGAAATTTATCGATGTTTACTTGATGGGTAAACTGATAGATTAGTAGAAATATGGTTAAAAAAATTATTGGAATGGTGCTAGCTTTTCTAGCTGTGACAGTTTTGGGTGTCGGTGTTTTTGCGTATACTATTTATCAGCAAGGCACACAAACCTTATCAAAGACCTATAAAAAAATCGGAGAAGAAACCAAGGTTATTGAAGCAACAGAGCCTTTGACAATTCTGTTAATGGGGGTTGATACTGGGAATGTAGAGCGTACAGATCAGTGGGCTGGAAATAGTGATTCCATGATTCTCTTGACTGTCAATCCACATACTAAGAAGACCATGATGTTGAGTTTGGAGCGTGATATCCTGACTAAAATTCAACATAAAGATGGTAGTATTGAAGAAGCGAAGTTAAACGCTGCCTATGCTGGTGGCGGTGCAGAACTTGCTATAGAAACAATTCAAAAGATGATGAATATCCATATCGATCGCTACATTATGGTTAATATGCAAGGATTGCAACAATTGGTCGATGCAGTGGGTGGGATTACGGTTAATAATACACTAGGTTTCCCAATCTCTATCAGTGACCAAGAAGAATTTAACACCATTTCTATCGGCGTTGGAGAACAGACAATAAATGGAGAAGAAGCGCTTGTTTATTCACGCATGCGTTATCAAGACCCAGAAGGAGACTATGGTCGTCAAAAGCGTCAGCGTGAAGTCATTCAAAAAGTTGTTGAAAAAGTTCTTAGTTTGAATAGTGTCAGTCACTATCAGTCTATCTTAAAAGCCCTAAGTACTAATATGCAGACTAATATTGATTTATCTGCGAAAAGTATTCCAAGCTTGTTGGGCTATAAAGATTCATTTAAAACCATTGAATCTCAACAATTAAAGGGCGAAGGAGAGATGTTGCAAGGTATTTCTTACCAGATTGTTTCGAGAGAGCATATGTTGGAAATGCAGAATATACTGCGACGTTCTTTGGGGCAAGAAGAAGTCACTCAGCTTGAAACAAATGTTGTCTTATTTGAAGATTTATTTGGACGAACACCTGTTGGTGACGAAGACAATTAACTTTCTTACTATAAATAAAAAAATCAATCGTGGGAAATTTCCTGCGATTTTTTCAAAAAAATACGAATAGATAGGTAGGAGGAAACATGAAATCAGAAATCATTGCTGTTGGAACAGAGATTTTGACAGGACAGATTGTCAACACTAATGCCCAGTTTTTATCGGAAAAATTAGCAGAGATTGGGGTAGATGTATATTTTCAGACGGCTGTAGGAGACAACGAAGCCCGTCTCTTATCCCTGCTTGAGATTGCCAGTCAACGTAGCAGTCTGGTGATTTTGACAGGTGGTTTGGGGCCAACTGAGGACGATTTGACCAAACAAACTCTGGCTAAATTTTTAGGGAAAGAATTAGTCTTCGATCCTCAGGCCCAGGAGAAGTTGGATGTCTTTTTTGCCCAGAGACCAGACTATGCCCGAACACCGAATAATGAAAGACAAGCTCAAATTGTAGAAGGAGCGACTCCACTGCCAAACGAAACAGGACTGGCTGTGGGAGGAATGTTAGAGGTTGAAGGAGTGACCTATGTTGTCCTTCCAGGTCCACCAAGTGAATTGAAACCTATGGTCTTAAACCAACTTCTACCTAAGTTGATGACAGGGAGTAAGCTATATTCCCGAGTTCTTCGTTTCTTTGGGATTGGCGAAAGTCAGTTGGTTACGATTTTGTCTGATTTGATTGATAATCAAACCGATCCTACCTTGGCACCTTATGCTAAGACAGGAGAGGTAACCTTGCGTCTGTCAACAAAGGCTAGCAGTCAAGAAGAAGCGAATCAAGTGCTGGATATTTTTGAACATCAAATCTTGGATCGCCAGACCTTTGAAGGACTTTCTTTACGAGACCTTTGTTATGGTTATGGGGAAGAAACTAGTTTAGCCAGCATTGTGGTAGAAGAACTGAAAAAACAAGGGAAAACTATCACGGCTGCAGAGAGTTTGACAGCAGGTCTTTTCCAAGCGACCGTGGCGAATTTTTCTGGAGTTTCAAGTATATTTAAGGGTGGTTTTGTGACCTATAGCTTGGAGGAAAAATCAAAAATGTTGGATATTCCTGTCAAGGATTTGGAAGAACATGGTGTAGTGTCTGAATTTACAGCTCAGAAGATGGCTGAGCAGGCACGAATCAAGACCCAGTCAGATTTTGGCCTTAGTTTGACTGGAGTGGCAGGACCAGATAGCCTAGAAGGGCACCCAGCTGGGACAGTCTTTATAGGCTTGGCACAGGAGCATGGAACTAAGGTCATCAAGGTCAATATTGGAGGTAGAAGTCGAGCAGATGTACGTCAGATTGCGGTTATGCATGCCTTTAACCTAGTTCGCAAGGCTTTATTAAGTGACTAACTTTTGATATAATAGTAGATAAGTCTGAGGACCATTAGAATGTAGGAGAATAGAATGGCGAAAAAACCAAAAAAATTAGAAGAAATTTCAAAAAAATTTGGGGCAGAACGTGAAAAAGCCTTGAATGACGCTCTTAAATTGATTGAGAAAGATTTTGGTAAGGGTTCAATCATGCGTTTGGGGGAACGTGCGGAGCAAAAGGTGCAAGTGATGAGCTCAGGTTCTTTAGCTCTTGACATTGCCCTTGGTTCAGGTGGTTATCCTAAGGGACGTATCATCGAAATCTATGGGCCAGAGTCATCTGGTAAGACAACGGTTGCCCTTCATGCAGTTGCGCAAGCGCAAAAAGAAGGTGGGATTGCAGCCTTTATCGATGCGGAACATGCCCTCGATCCAGCTTATGCTGCGGCCCTTGGGGTCAACATTGACGAATTGCTCTTGTCTCAACCAGACTCGGGAGAGCAAGGTCTTGAGATTGCAGGGAAATTGATTGATTCAGGTGCTGTAGATCTTGTCGTGGTCGACTCAGTTGCGGCCCTTGTACCTCGTGCGGAAATTGATGGAGATATCGGAGATAGCCACGTTGGTTTGCAGGCTCGTATGATGAGCCAGGCCATGCGTAAACTTGGTGCTTCTATTAATAAAACCAAAACAATTGCCATCTTTATCAACCAATTGCGTGAAAAAGTTGGAGTGATGTTTGGAAATCCAGAAACAACTCCTGGTGGACGTGCTCTGAAATTCTATGCTTCAGTGCGTTTGGATGTTCGTGGCAATACACAAATTAAGGGAACTGGTGACCAAAAAGAAACCAATGTTGGTAAAGAAACTAAGATTAAGGTTGTAAAAAACAAGGTAGCTCCACCGTTTAAGGAAGCCGTAGTTGAAATTATGTACGGAGAAGGAATTTCTAAGACTGGTGAACTCTTGAAGATTGCAAGCGACTTGGATATTATCAAAAAAGCAGGGGCTTGGTATTCTTACAAAGATGAAAAAATTGGGCAAGGTTCTGAAAATGCTAAGAAATACTTGGCAGAGCACCCAGAAATCTTTGATGAAATTGATAAGCAAGTCCGTTCTAAATTTGGCTTGATTGATGGAGAGGAAGCGTCAGAACAAGATACTGAAAACAAAAAAGATGAAGCAGCTCAAGTAGACTCTGTGAATGAAGAAGTAACTCTTGACCTAGGCGATGAGCTTGAAATCGAAATTGAAGAATAAGCTGTCAAAGTAGTGGAGAAATCCACTGCTTTTTCGATTCTTTGTTCAAGAATTCAGATTGCCTATAGTTTGCTGTTTCTTGTCGCTCCACTAGAAAGTTGATATAATAGCCTTATGAATAAAAAACGAACAGTGGATCTGATTCATGGTCCGATTCTTCCCTCGCTTGTGAGTTTTGCCTTCCCAATCTTGCTGTCTAATATCTTTCAGCAACTCTATAACACTGCTGATGTCTTGATTGTTGGGCGTTTTCTTGGTCAAGATTCCTTGGCTGCAGTAGGGGCGACAACTGCCATTTTTGACCTGATTGTAGGTTTTACTCTTGGTGTTGGCAATGGCATGGGAATTGTCATTGCTCGCTATTATGGGGCTCGAAATTTCACTAAAATAAAGGAAGCAGTAGCAGCTACCTGGATTTTAGGCGCTCTTTTAAGTATTGTGGTTATGCTGCTGGGCTTTCTTGGATTGTATCCACTCTTGCAATACCTAGATACCCCTGCAGAAATTCTTCCCCAATCCTATCAATATATTTCTATGATTGTGACCTGTGTTGGTGTCAGCTTTGCTTATAATCTTTTTGCAGGCTTGTTGCGGTCTATTGGGGACAGTCTAGCTGCCCTTGGTTTTCTGATTTTCTCTGCTCTTGTCAATGTGGTTCTGGATCTCTATTTTATTACGCAATTGCATCTGGGAGTTCAATCTGCGGGACTTGCTACCATCATTTCGCAAGGTTTATCAGCGGTTCTCTGCTTTTATTATATCCGTAAGAATGTGCCAGAACTTTTGCCTCAACTCAAGCATTTCAAATGGGACAAGGCCTTATACGTCGATCTCTTGGAGCAAGGTTTGGCTATGGGCTTGATGAGTTCAATTGTATCTATCGGCAGTGTGATTTTACAGTCTTCTGTTAATACCTTTGGTGCAGTGATTATTAGTGCCCAGACGGCAGCTCGACGCATTATGGCCTTTGCCCTTCTTCCTATGACCGCTATTTCTGCATCAATGACGACCTTTGCTTCTCAGAATCTAGGAGCTAAGCGACCAGACCGGGTTGTTCAAGGACTTCGAATCGGCAGTCGTTTAAGTATATCCTGGGCAGTTTTTGTTTGTATCTTCCTCTTTTTTGCCAGTCCAGCCTTGGTTTCATTCTTGTCTAGTTCGACGGATAGCTACTTGGTAGAAAATGGCAGTCTCTATCTGCAAATCAGTTCAGCCTTCTATCCCATTTTGAGTCTCTTATTGATTTATCGCAATTGTTTGCAGGGGTTGGGACAAAAAGTCCTTCCGCTGGTTTCTAGCTTTATCGAACTAATCGGGAAAATCGCTTTTGTGGTCTTGATTATCCCTTGGGCAGGCTATAAGGGAGTTATCCTTTGCGAACCCCTTATCTGGGTTGCCATGACCATTCAACTTTATTTCTCACTGTTTCGTCACCCTTTGATAAAAGAAGGCAAGGAAATCTTGGCAGCAAAAGTACCATCCTAGCTTGATTTGCTAAATAAAATCCATTTCCTCTAGTGAAAATCGAAAAAACTTGTGTTCTCTCCTTTAGTTTGGTCTTGAAAATAGTTTAACAGACTTTTGACTTCTTTTATATGATATAATAAAGTATAGTATTTATGAAAAGGACATATAGAGACTGTAAAAATATACTTTTGAAAAGCTTTTTAGTCTGGGGTGTTATTGTAGATAGAATGCAGACCTTGTCAGTCCTATTTACAGTATCAAAATAGTGCGTTTTGAAGTTCTATCTACAAGGCCAATCGTGACTAGGATTGTATTCTTTATGAGGTAGAAATAAAGGAGTTTCTGGTTCTGGATTGTAAAAAATGAGTTGTTTTAATTGATAAGGAGTAGAATATGGAAATTGATGTGAGTAAATTAAGAACAGATTTGCCTCAAGTCGGCGTGCAACCATATAGGCAAGTCCATGCCCATTCCACAGGCAACCGTAACTCAACGGTGCAAAATGAGGCTGACTACCATTACAGAAAAGATCCTGAATTGGGCTTCTTTTCTCACGTAGTCGGTAATGGTCGTGTTATGCAGGTAGGACCTGTTGATAATGGTGCCTGGGACGTTGGGGGCGGTTGGAATGCAGAAGGTTATGCACAAGTTGAACTGATTGAAAGTCATGAATCAAAAGAAGAGTTTCTGATTGACTATCGCCTCTATATCGAACTCTTGCGCAATCTAGCAGACGAGGCTGGGATACCTAAAACGCTTGATACTGCTGATTTAGCAGGTATCAAGACACACGAATACTGCACCAATAACCAACCCGATAATAACTCAGATCACATTGACCCCTATCCTTATCTTGCCAAATGGGGTATTAGCCGTGAGAAGTTTAAGCAGGATATTGAAAACGGCTTGACGATTGAAGCAGGATGGCAACAGAACGATACTGGCACCTGGTATGTACACTCAGACGGTTCTTATCCAAAAGATAAGTTTGAGAAAGTAAATGGTACTTGGTATTACTTTGACGGTTCAGGATATATGCTTGCAGACCGTTGGAAGAAGCACATAGACGGCAACTGGTACTGGTTTGATCAGTCAGGCGAAATGGCTACAGGCTGGAAGAAAATCGCTGAGAAGTGGTACTATTTCGATGGAGAAGGTGCTATGAAAACAGGCTGGATTAAATACAAGGAGACTTGGTACTATCTTGATAGTCAAAATGGGGACATGGTTTCCAATGCCTTTGTCAAATCAAATGATGGCTGGTATTACCTTAAAGAAGATGGTACGATAGCAGAAAAACCAGAATTTACAGTCGAGCCTGAAGGCTTGATAACAGTAAAATAATAATGGAATGTCTTTCAAATCAGAACAGCGCATATTATTAGGTCTTGAAAAAGCTTAATCTTCAATTATTCATATCTCACATTAACGAACTAAACAATTCAAAAAATCACCAGAAAAGCTAGTTGGAATACTATCCTTCTGGTGATTTTTATTTTGAAACTTTTTGTTCCATCCTTTTTGTGATATTTTTCCCTTATTTCATAAACATTTCATATTTGGATTTTATAATAAGATATAGCTTTCCAGTTTTTACTATACTTTGATATTCAAATATGTTATACTACGATTATCAAAGTAAATGAAAGGGGTTACGAACATGACGCCAGAAGAAATGTACTTGACAGAGCGATTGGATGTACAGATAGCTCATTTTTTAAATAAAAGTGTTCAACATCGTAGACGCTATAAGGTATTAAAAATAACAGAAATCGTGGCAGGTTTCCTCATAGCGGTCTTCTGTGCTATTCCTATGCCAGGTGATCGCTATCGTTTGATTTCGGTTGCCTTGTCCAGTCTAGGCTTGCTGTGTGAGGGGATTCTCAATTTGTATAATGCCAAGGAACACTGGATTTCTTACCAAAAGACTGCGCAACTCCTGGAGAGAGAAAAATTCCTCTATCAATGCCAAACGGAGAAATATGCAGGAAAGACCAAGGCTTTTGCCCTATTTGTCAAGACATGCGAAGGTCTTATCTCAGAGGAAATCAACCAGTGGGAAAGTATCCAGTCAAAAGAAGTAGCAACTAGTGCAGATGCTCCAGTTAAAAAAGAATAGGAGGTGGAGGAAATGTCTCAATCCAGCTACCTTTTGCCCTTGCTCTGGTTAAAAAAAGAAGCCGACAAGGAAAAGATGAGCGCAACTCAGTGCCAGATATTTTTCTTTTATTATCAAATGTTTGAACTCTTATTTGCTAGAGAAAGCGACTTGAGCGACTTATGTCTGGGAAAGCAAGGTTTTTATTTCTCGCAGTTAGAGAAAGATTTGCTTTCTGGAGTTTCCCACTTTCTAAAAAACTTGGAGGGCAAGGGGACTCTCAAGGCTAACCAAGAAGTATCAGCTCGCAAAGCCCTTTTTCTAGCCTTGACAACTAGCCAGTCAGATTGGCAAGCTTTGGCTCCTGTTTTTGATTTTTATCAGACTATCGGGAGACTTGAAAATCCCTTGCTCTTGAGTTCTCAGGACAGACAATATCTGATGTGGATTTACCAGTCAGCTTTGGAGAAGGATTATAGTGTCAAGGTAATTGGCGACAAGCATTTTGTATTGAAGAGACAAGATGCTACTAAATTGACAGGGCGCCAAACTCAAACTTTGGAAATTCTGAGTCAATCAGAAGACTTGGTCAATCCTGTCTATGTTACATTAGGAGAAAAGGGGGTGCTCTTGCTTGATTAAGAGAGGAGATGTTGTAGCTCTTTATTTGCCTTTTCCGACTATTAGTAGCGATTTGGCTGTGAAGAATCATATGTATATTTGTATTGACAACAGCATGACTAAAAACAAAGAGTTGGTTAAAAATCAGACCTTCAAACTAGCTCTCTTGACCAGACGTTTGGTCAAGAACTTTATGATAGAAGAGCCGGATCTAGCTCGTAATCCTTTTACAAGACCAACCTTGATTGACTTAGATAAGGTATTTATGTTGGATAATACGGTCATTCCGACTTCTTATCTAGCCAGACGGCGACGCAATGTCTCAGAAGAATTGTACGAGGAAATTTTGGATCACTTAGTCCAACCACGGCTGATTTCGCTGAACAAGTCTGAGTTTATGCAACTCAATCCAGGAACTTATTAGGAGGTAGAAGATGACAAATAAAGCAGTAAATGACTTTATACTAGCTATGGATTACGATAAAAAGAAACTCTTGACCCATCAGGGAGAAAGTATTGAAAATCGTTTCATCAAAGAGGGGAATCAGCTACCCGATGAGTTTGTTGTTATCGAAAGAAAGAAGCGGAGCCTGTCGACAAATACAAGTGATATTTCTGTAACAGCTACCAACGATAGTCGCCTCTATCCTGGTGCCCTTCTCGTAGTGGATGAGACCTTGTTAGAGAATAATCCCACTCTTCTTGCGGTCGATCGTGCCCCGATGACTTATAGTATTGATTTGCCTGGTTTGGCAAGTAGTGATAGCTTTCTTCAAGTGGAAGATCCCAGCAATTCAAGTGTTCGCGGAGCAGTAAACGATTTGTTGGCCAAGTGGCATCAAGACTATGGTCAGGTCAATAATGTCCCAGCTAGAATGCAGTATGAAAAAATCACGGCTCACAGCATGGAACAACTCAAGGTCAAGTTTGGTTCTGACTTTGAAAAGACAGGGAATTCTCTTGATATTGATTTTAATTCTGTCCATTCGGGCGAAAAGCAGATTCAGATTGTCAATTTTAAGCAGATTTATTATACAGTCAGCGTAGATGCTGTTAAAAATCCAGGAGATGTGTTTCAAGATACTGTAACGGTAGAGGATTTGAGGCAGAGAGGAATTTCTGCCGATCGTCCTTTGGTCTATATTTCGAGTGTTGCTTACGGGCGTCAGGTTTATCTCAAGTTGGAGACCACGAGTAAGAGTGATGAAGTAGAGGCTGCTTTTGAAGCTTTGATAAAAGGAGTCAAGGTAGCTCCTCAGACAGAGTGGAAGCAGATTTTGGACAATACAGAAGTGAAGGCAGTTATTTTAGGAGGCGACCCGAGTTCGGGTGCCCGAGTTGTAACGGGCAAGGTGGATATGGTAGAGGACTTGATTCAAGAAGGCAGTCGCTTTACAGCAGATCATCCAGGCTTGCCGATTTCCTATACAACTTCATTTTTACGTGACAATGTAGTTGCGACCTTTCAAAACAGTACAGACTATGTTGAGACTAAGGTGACAGCTTACAGAAACGGAGATTTACTTTTGGATCATAGTGGTGCCTATGTTGCCCAATATTACATTACTTGGGATGAATTATCCTATGATCATCAAGGTAAGGAAATCTTGACTGCTAAGGCTTGGGACAGAAATGGGCAGGATTTGACGGCTCACTTCACCACTAGTATTCCTCTAAAAGGGAATGTTCGCAATCTCTCTGTCAAAATTAGGGAGTGTACCGGACTTGCCTGGGAATGGTGGCGTACGGTTTATGAAAAAACCGATTTGCCACTAGTGCGTAAGCGGACGATTTCTATTTGGGGAACGACTCTTTATCCTCAGGTAGAAGATAAGGTAGAAAATGACTAGTAGGGAAGAATGCTTGCGGCAAAAAGAGGCGATTATCTCTCTACGAATATCTGAAAGTCTATCTCTTGCCTAGCGATTTCCGTCGGAGTATGTTCGTGATGTTAAAATGAGTCTATCAAACAGGGGCTGTAAGAAAAAGTAAAAAGGGTAGTGAAACTCCTTGCTATACAGGGAATTAGCTACCTTTTACTTGTTTTAGAAGTGCCGTTGTACTAGTCTAATTTCAGTATCATGTGAAATCAAAAAGAGCATAAATTTCTGTTTCAGGAACACATAAATTATGGTTTTGTTTAGAAACTCTTCTATTGATTTCTTAGAATACAATAGTGTCTATAAGAATTGTTAAATTTCAAAGTATTTACTTGAACTATGATATGTCTGGAGTAGACTGTCAACAAAAGGTGCAGTATAATGGTTTTTGTCGCTTATATCTACAAACTCTAAACAGTAGTTTGAGCGGACTTTGTAAAACTTGTCCGAAACTTTCTATTTTCAGATAATGGCCTAGTTTGTTTTTTGAATGTTGATAAGGATGGAAAGGCAAGGCTATCTTGGCAACTAAAGTGCTCTCCTAGCTGTATTTGCTAAATAAAATCCATTTCCTCTAGTGAAAATCGAAAAAACTTGTGTTATAATAAGAAGGATTAAAATGTGAAAAAAGGAGATTCCTAATGGGACGTAAATGGGCCAATATCGTAGCCAAGAAAACGGCTAAAGATGGAGCTAACTCTAAAGTATATGCAAAATTTGGTGTAGAAATCTATGTAGCAGCTAAAAAAGGTGATCCAGATCCAGAATCAAACTCAGCTTTGAAATTCGTTATCGACCGTGCTAAACAAGCCCAAGTGCCAAAACACGTTATCGATAAGGCTTTGGACAAGGCTAAAGGAAACACAGACGAAACCTTTACAGAAGGACGTTACGAAGGTTTTGGACCAAATGGTTCTATGCTGATTGTTGATACTTTGACTTCAAATGTCAACCGTACAGCGGCCAATGTCCGTGCAGCTTTTGGTAAAAATGGCGGAAACATGGGTGCTTCAGGTTCGGTTTCATACCTCTTTGACAACAAGGGAGTTATTGTATTTGCAGGTGAAGATGCCGATGCAGTCTTTGAGCAATTGCTAGAAGCAGATGTGGATGTGGACGATGTAGAAGCAGAAGAAGGAACAATCACTGTTTATACAGCGCCAACTGATCTTCACAAGGCTATCGTTGCCCTCCGTGAGTCTGGCGTTGAAGAGTTCCAAGTGACAGAATTGGAAATGATTCCTCAATCAGAAGTGGAATTGTCAGGCGATGACCTTGAAACCTTTGAAAAACTTTACAGCGTTCTTGAAGACGACGAAGACGTACAAAAAATCTACACAAACGTAGACGGGTTCTAATAGAAAAACGAACAGTTTTACTAGCTGTTCGTTTTTTTGATATTTGAGCTTAGACTCAGGTTTCAGAATCGTTTTGTTGCTTGCTTTTTTCTAGACCTAGACCGACTGCATGTTTTTGGACGAGCAAGAGCTGTCCATTGTCATCTTTTTCAAAAGTTAAGGTGACAGTCTTAGTCTTGTCTCCAATAGAGATATAGGTGATTTTTTTCGTATTGTAACCCCCAAGAGTGAAGTCAAACTCGGAATCTGGCTTTCCGTGTTTGTTGATAATATCCTCGTAGGTGGTACCACCTTTTCCTTTGTTGTCAAGGTCACCTTCGATTAAGGCGTCGAACTGTTCTTGGGTCCAGGCGAAGGTATCGTCTGTCAAGCCGCTTTTTTCTTCGCGTTCCATTGAGGCGCTCGTATCCATGTAGGAACGGTTAAACTCCTTGGCATACTCTTTGTAGACATCAGCGTATAGTGCCTGACTCGTAAAGAAAAGTACAACAGAGGCAACTGCCAGGGATGTTCCGATAATAGCCATTGTTTTCCGTTTTTTGAGGTTGACGATAAGGCCGATAATCCCCAAGATAAATGCGACGATGCCGATGAACAACGATAGATAGTTAATAAACGGGATCCAGGATCCTAAAAGTGCGATGGCTCCAAAAATGGTTGCTAAGATTCCTAAAACTCTTTGTTCTTCTGGTTTCATTTGAAAGTTTTCTCTCTTCATTAAGTGAATGGATTTCTACCCACAATAGTTAGTGCTTATTATATAAAAGATATTGCCTAATGTCAATTTAAACTAAGATAGTTCTCATGAAAACTTTTTTCTTGACATCTCTTTGTCAAATTGATAAAATAGTTCTCATGGAAACTTATTTAGTTCCTAGGAGAACTAAATGTGATAGTTAGAAAGGAGTTAGTATGGATAAACCGATGTTAGTCTTTAAGCGTTTTGGTCATCAGATTCATTTGATGGTACAAAAGGAAGCCAAACGTTGTGGTATTGAGTTTATGGGTGGACCGCAAGGTCAGGTGTTGCGTTTTTTGGATAATCGTGAGAAAAATCAAGACTTGGTCTTGATTAAAGATATCGAGCAGGAACTCAATATTACCAAGTCTGTTGCTAGTAATTTGGTCAAGCGTATGGTGCAAAATGGTTTGGTGGAATTGGAGGCGAGTCCTAGCGATAAGCGGGCAAAATTTGTTTGTTTGACGGACAAAGCACGTTCTCAGATGCAACAGGTTAAGGCTTTTTTTGAACGAATAGACAAGCAGTTGATGGAAGACATTGATGAAGATGAATTACTGATCTTTGAGAAAGTCCTCAGTCAACTACAGGAAAATATCAAGGGAATAGGAGGAGAGAATGAAGAAATTAGCAAAACGAATTAGTAGAAAAGAATGGGGGATGATTTTACTAGCCATTCTCTTTACCTGCTTTTCGGTCTATCTAGAGCTGGAAGTGCCGACCTATATCTCTAAAATCACGGATTTACTGGGAACTCAGGGAACCAATTTAGATGAGTTGTGGCAGCCAGCAGGTATGATGGTCGGAATGTCCTTTCTGGCCTTCTTGTCCGCAGTTGCAGTTGGATTTTTTGCGTCCAGAGTGGCAGCTTCTTATACTAGTAGGCTGAGAAGTGATATTTTTAACCGAGTTTTGGATTACTCGCAGACAGAGATTAAGAAATTCTCTATTCCCAGTCTCCTAACTCGTACCACTAATGACATTACTCAGGTTCAGATGTTGATTACCATGGGCTTGCAAGTAGTTACGCGTGGTCCGATTATGGCTATCTGGGCTATCGGGAAGATTTTAGGTCATTCAGAATACTGGCTCTGGGCTGTGCTTGTGGCAGTGATTGTCAATGTTTTGATGACAACAGTTTTGATGACGCTAGCCTTTCCAAAACAATCCTTGATTCAAAGTCTGACTGATAAACTGAACAGTATCACTCGTGAAAGTTTAACAGGTATTCGAGTCGTTCGTGCCTACAATGCAGAGGATTACCAAAATGACAAATTTGCAGCAGCAAATGATGAGCTGACACGTTTGAATTTGTTTGTCAACCGTCTTATGGCTATTTTGAACCCTATCATGATGGGGATTTCAAGTGGTTTGAGTGTGGCGATTTACTGGATTGGGGCCTATGTAATCAACGATGCTGCTCCAACAGAGCGTCTGCCTCTCTTTAGTGACATGGTTGTTTTCATGTCTTATGCCATGCAGGTTGTCATGGGCTTCCTTCTCATGGGAGCACTCTTCATCGTTCTTCCCCGAACTATGGTCTCTGCTAAGCGGATTAATCAAGTTTTAGATTTGCATTCTTCTATTCAAAACCCTGCTCAAGTGCAGCTGGCTGATGAAAACCTCAAAGGTCAGGTCGAGTTTAAGGATGTGACCTTCCGCTATGCGGCAAATTCGGAGGCGGTTATTGAGAATGTTAGCTTTAGAGCAGAAGCGGGTCAAACAGTGGCCTTTATTGGGTTAACTGGTTCTGGTAAATCAACTCTGGTCAATCTGATTCCACGTTTCTACGATGTGTCAGAAGGAGAAATTCTGGTGGACGGTGTCAATGTTCAAGACTATGTCTTAGAAGATTTGCGCAACAAGGTTGGTTATATTCCTCAGAAAGCGGTTCTCTTTTCAGGTGATATCAAGGACAATTTAGACTTTGGACAGAGTCAAGAAACACCACTTAGTGAGAAAGCTATGTGGCAAGCCTTGGAATTGGCCCAGTCTAAGAACTTTATCGAAGACAAGGAAGCGGGCTTAGAGTCAGAAGTGGCCCAAGGAGGAACCAACTTCTCAGGTGGTCAAAGACAGCGTCTGGCTATTGCGCGTGCCTTGGCGCGGAAACCAGAAATCCTCATCTTTGATGATTCCTTCTCAGCCTTGGACTACAAGACAGATCGAGTTTTACGTCAAGATTTAGCTGAAAAAACTAAGTCTATGACCAAGCTCATTGTCGCACAGCGCATCTCAACGATTATGGATGCAGATTTGATTTTGGTCTTGGATCAAGGAAAAGTCGTGGGACAAGGCACCCACAAGGAACTTCTAGCTACCAACGAAGTTTACCAAGAAATTGCCTATTCACAACTATCGAAGGAGGAATTGGAACATGGAAAATAAGAAAATGTCTCTTTGGAAACAGAGTAAACCCTATCTTGCAGGCCTCCAGTTTGCCCTTCTAATCGCCTTTCTAGCAACAATCGTATCCAATATCATTACTGTATATGGTCCAACTCGCATCAAGGAAATGACTAATATTATTGCCAGTGGTCTGGAAACAAGTGTGGATGTCGCGGCGGTTGCAGCCATTGGTAGTTTTTTAGCCGTCATCTATGTGATTGGACTCCTATCAAATTATTTGCAGGCCTTTCTGTTTACAACAGCTATTCAACGTTTTTCAGAGCGTTTGAGAAGAGCTATTGCAGAGAAAATCAATAGCCTACCATTGGGATATTTTGATGGACACTCTCAGGGGGATACTTTGTCTCGTGTAACCAATGACGTTGACACAGCAGCCCAGTCCCTTAATCAAAGTCTGGGAACAGTTCTTTCATCCACTTTACTGGTCGTGGCAGTCTTGGTAACCATGTTTGGGATGAACTGGATTTTAGCCTTGGTGACGGTTGTTTCAACTCTTGTTGGCTTTGCTTTCGTGTCCATTTTTATGAGCAAATCCCAGGGCTTTTTTAGGAGTCAGCAACAAGATTTGGCAGCTGTCAATGGCTATGTGGAGGAAATGTACTCTGGCCATAATGTGGTGACCAGTTACAATGCCATCGAGAGTACGAAAGAAGAGTTTGCGAAATTAAACAATCGTCTGTATGACAGTATCTGGAAATCTCAGTTTATTTCAGGGATTATGATGCCGATTATGATGTTTATTGGGAACTTTAGTTATGCCTTGGTGATTATCGTTGGTGCAGCCTTGGCTCTGAATGGACAGATTAGTATCGGGATTATCGTTGCCTTTATGGCCTACGTTCGTATCTTTTCTCAGCCTCTTTCACAAATCGCCCAAGGGATTACTAGTTTGCAGCAGGCTAGTGCAGCCATGGGACGTGTCTTCGAATTTCTAGCTGAAGAGGAAATGGGAGACGAATCCCATAAAGAAAGACAATTGAGCGATATGAAAGGTCAAGTGGTCTTTGATCGAGTTTCCTTTGGTTACACACCAGAGAGAACTATCATCCATGACTTTTCTGCGACCGCTCATGCAGGGCAAAAGGTTGCCATTGTCGGACCGACTGGAGCTGGTAAGACAACCATTGTCAATCTTTTGATGAAGTTTTATGAGATTGATAAGGGAAGTATCCGCATCGATGGCGTGGATACCAAGGAGATGAAGCGTTCGGAAGTACACGAAGCCTTTTCAATGGTCTTGCAGGATACCTGGCTCTTTGAAGGCACTATCCGAGATAATCTCATCTATAACCAAAAGGGTATTAGTGATGAGCGCGTGATTGAAGCCAGTAAGGCTGTAGGGATTCACCACTTTATCATGACACTACCAGATGGTTATGATACCGTCTTGGATGATACAGTGACCTTGTCTGTCGGACAAAAACAACTCTTGACCATTGCTCGTGCTTTGCTGAAAGATGCGCCACTCCTAATCCTAGATGAGGCGACTTCTTCTGTTGATACCCGTACAGAGGAATTGATTCAGAAAGCCATGGATCGTTTGATGGAGGGAAGAACTTCCTTTGTCATCGCCCACCGCTTGTCAACTATCCGAAATGCTGACTTGATCCTTGTCATGAAAGATGGCAATATCATCGAGCAAGGAAATCATGATGAGCTGATGGCGCAAGCTGGTTTCTACGCTGATCTCTACAACAGTCAATTTACAGAAGACGAAGCAGAAGAATAAACCCAAAGAAGGCTTGACGGCCTTCTTTTTCTGCACTATACTAGAAGACAAGTGCTTCCCTGTAAGCAAAATTTGAGTAAGTGATGAGAAAATATATGAAAAATTATCAAGAATGGTATGACCACATGGCTGCTAACATTGAAAATAAGCCCTTTCTTCTGAGCTTGTTAAGATCTTTCAATCGGTTTATGACAGTAGTTATGCCTATGATTTATCTAACCTTGTTAGCCACTACCTATCTCCAACAAGGACTTGGAAAACAGGTCTTGATCTATGTGTTTATCCCTGCATCAGGTTTTGTGATTTTGTCCCTTCTCCGTAAGAAAATCAATGCCCCTAGGCCTTATGAGAAATGGGATATTAAACCCTTGCTTGACAGAGATAGTCCTGGTCAGTCTATGCCCAGTCGTCATGTCTTTTCAGCAACCATTATCTCCATGGCTTGCTTACATACTAGTCTAACTATGGGGATGATTTGTTTGATATTATCAGCCTTCCTAGGTCTAGTGAGAGTCTTGGGTGGAGTGCATTTTCCCGAGGATGTAGTGGTTGGCTATATGTGTGCTCTTGTGTGGGGTGTGATTTTCTTTCTATGTTGATCTGTAAGTTAAGGTAGCCTTACAACCACTTACGGGTCTAAAGTAACCACTTGCTTTTTTGCTCTTGTTTTCTTATTTTAGCTTTGATATAGTAGAGTCAGAAAGGAGATGGAATGAAGTTACGAATCGACATTGACAGCAATTTAGAGGAAACTGAAATTGTCATCAAGGCAGCGGCTTTGACAGATGAGATTGCGGATTTACAGCGCCTCTTGCAAGAGTCCAAGTCTCCTCGGTTGATTTTTTACAAGGGGACGGGTGAATATTATCTGGATTTGTCGGAAATTCTCTTCTTTGAGACGGAAGGTAGCAAGATTTATGCCCATACCCAGAAAGATGCCTACGAGGTTCGGCTTAAACTCTATGAGTTAGAGGCTATCCTTCCTCGCTATTTTAGTCGGGTATCCAAGTCGACTATTGCAAATATCCGTCAGGTTTACTCGGTGGACAAATCCTTTTCAGGGACGGGCACCATTTCCTTTTATCAGACCCACAAGGAGGTTCATGTCTCACGACATTACCAATCCCTCCTAAAAGAAAATCTAAGAAACATGAGGTAAGAACATGAAAAAGAAAGCATTTGGTATTGTGTTGCTCATTTTGGCGGCTTTAATATTATTACAAGGGAATTTTGGAATCCCTTCATTCGGTGGGCAAATTTGGCCCTTGCTCGGTATTGCATTTTTTGTCTATCAATCAGTTGGAGCTTTGTTGCGTCGCCACTTAACTTCAGCCTCTTTTACAGCTATAGTGGCCTTAATGATTGCTAACCACTTTTATGGCATTTTACCAATTCCAAATCAGTCATTGTTCTGGGCTAGTATTTTAATCGTAATGGGTGTCAGCGCACTCACTCATTCTAACAGGACTTGGAACGGGAAAAAATGGTGGTATAATGGTAAAAAGACCATTCTAACAGATAAGGAAGTTGCTTTTGGTACAGGGACTTTCTACAAGCAAGACCAAGAATTGGTAGAAGACCAAGTTGAAGTTGGTTTTGGCAATGCCAAGATATATTATGACAATGCAGAGATGTTAGGAGATACCGCAACCCTGAAAGTGGAAGTTGGTTTTGGCAATGCAGTTATCTATGTTCCTCAACATTGGAGAGTTGATTTGAAGGTGGAAACTTTCTGTGGTGTAGCCAAGGCAGATACTTCTCTAGCCCCAACCAGCAAAACCTTGATTATCCGTGGAGATGTGGCTTTTGGGAAATTGGGAGTTGTTTACGTTAAATAAAAAAATCTTTCAATTCCCTTGCAAAAATGAAGAAAGTGTGATAACATAGTACGGTATGTGGTGCTAGCACATCCGCTATATTAGATCTAATAGGAGGAAAACACAATGGCTAAAGTATGTTACTTTACAGGTCGTAAGACTGTATCAGGAAACAACCGTTCACACGCGATGAACCAAACAAAACGTGCCGTAAAACCAAACCTTCAAAAAGTTACTGTTCTTATCGATGGTAAACCTAAAAAAGTTTGGGCTTCAGCTCGCGCTTTGAAATCAGGTAAAGTTGAACGCGTTTAATAATAAAAGTAAGGAGACCTCAGGGTCTTTTTCTTTTACTTTAGGTATAAAATCATTTGAAAAACGGAGTAAATATCCGCTGATACAGTATTCTGCTTTTACACTTGGGCTGAAATATGATAAAATAGAGTATCAACTAGTTGAGGTAAAAAGGATGACTGTAAAAATTAATACAAAAGATGGTCAAATCGAACTAACAGATGAAGTGATTGCAACTGTCGTAGGCGGTGCAACAACTGAGATTTTTGGTGTGGTCGGTATGGCTAGTAAAAATGCCCTCAAAGATAATTTCCAAGCCCTTCTAGGTAAGGAAAATTATTCCAAAGGTGTCGTCGTAAAGGCGGCCGAAGATGGCAGTATTGCAGTTGATGTATATACCGTGTTGAGCTACGGAACAAAGATTAGCGAAGTGTCAAAAAACATTCAAGAGCGTGTTCGTTTTAGTTTGGAAAACCAGCTTGGAATTACTGCTCAGACTGTAAATGTCTACATTCAAAATATCAAAGTTGTAGGAGAATAACCGTGTCAAAAATTACTACTAGCTTATTTCAAGAAATGGTGCAGGCTGCATCAACTCGCTTGAATAAGCAAGCTGAATATGTCAATTCATTAAACGTCTTTCCAGTTCCAGATGGAGATACTGGGACAAATATGGGAATGACCATTGAAAATGGAGCTAAAGAAGTTGCAGACAAGCCAGCTTCTACAGTTGGAGAGGTAGCAAGCATTCTTGCTAAAGGGCTTTTGATGGGTGCGCGTGGGAACTCAGGAGTTATTACGTCTCAGCTTTTCCGTGGATTTTCACAAGCCATCAAGGATAAAGACGAGTTAACAGGTCACGACTTGGCCCTTGCCTTCCAATCAGGTGTGGAAGTTGCTTATAAGGCCGTTATGAAACCAGTTGAAGGAACGATTTTGACAGTGTCTCGTGGTGCTGCTATCGGTGCTAAGAAAAAGGCTGAGCAAACAGATGACGCTGTTGAAGTCATGCGCGCAGCTTTAGAAGGTGCTAAAACAGCTCTAGCTAAAACGCCAGACATGCTTCCAGTCTTGAAGGAAGTTGGCGTTGTGGACTCAGGTGGTCAAGGACTGGTCTTCATCTACGAAGGTTTCCTTTCAGCCCTTACTGGCGAATATATTGCATCTGAGGACTTTGTAGCGACTCCTGCTAATATGAGTGAAATGATCAATGCAGAACACCACAAGTCTGTAGCTGGTCATGTAGCGACTGAGGACATCACGTTTGGTTACTGTACTGAAATCATGGTAGCTCTTAAGCAAGGTCCAACCTATGCCAAAGATTTTGACTACGATGAATTTCGTAACTATTTGAATGAACTTGGAGACTCTCTCCTTGTTGTCAATGATGATGAAATCGTCAAAGTCCATGTCCATACAGAAGATCCAGGACTTGTTATGCAAGAAGGTCTCAAATATGGTAGCTTGGTCAAGGTAAAAGTTGACAATATGCGTAACCAACACGAAGCACAAGTTGAGAAAGAAGCTGCCCAAGTTAGCAAACCAGCTGAAGAAAAAGAGTATGCTTTGATTGCTGTAGTGGCTGGTAAAGGTCTAGCAGATATCTTCCGTTCCCAAGGTGTTGATTATGTTATCGAAGGCGGTCAAACCATGAACCCTTCAACAGAAGACTTTATTAAGGCTGTTGAACAGGTTAACGCTCGTAATATTATCTTCTTGCCAAACAACAAGAATATTTTCATGGCAGCTCAATCTGCAGCAGAAGTTTTGGAACAACCAGCAGTAGTGGTGGAAGCTCGTACTCTTCCTCAAGGATTGACTAGTCTTCTTGCCTTTGATCCAAGCAAGTCCATCGAAGAAAACCAAGAGCGTATGACTGCAGCCCTTAGCGATGTCGTTAGCGGAAGCGTCACAACCGCTGTGCGTGATACAACGATTGATGGATTAGAAATCCATGAAAACGATAATCTTGGTATGGTGGATGGGAAAATCCTCGTGTCAAACCCTGACATGCACCAAACCTTGACAGAAACCTTGAAACATATGTTGGATGAAGATAGTGAAATCGTAACCTTCTATGTCGGTGAAGACGGAAGTGAAGAACTTGCTAATGAAATTGCTCAAGAAATCGCAGAAGAATTCGAAGACGTTGAAGTCGAGATTCACCAAGGACAACAACCAGTTTACCCATACCTATTTAGTGTGGAATAAGATTAATGAAGGACTGAGAAATCAGTTCTTTTTTATTTTTTAACAAATGAAATCGATATCTTTTAAATAAAAACAAAAATAATATTCATAAATAAACGTTAAAATAGAAAATTCAGAAAATTTCTTCTTTTCTCTTGAAAAATCTTGAAAAAATGGTATGATAGTAACAAGTTATTTTTAAGTGAAGAGAAAGGGGAACAATGGAGAAAATCAGTTTAGAATCTCCTAAGACGGGGTCAGACCTAGTTTTGGAAACACTTCGTGATTTAGGAATTGATACCATCTTTGGTTATCCTGGTGGTGCTGTCTTGCCTTTTTATGATGCGATATATAATTTTAAAGGCATTCGCCACATTCTAGGACGCCATGAGCAAGGTTGTTTGCATGAAGCTGAAGGTTATGCCAAATCAACTGGAAAGTTGGGTGTTGCCGTCGTCACTAGTGGACCAGGAGCAACAAATGCCATTACAGGGATTGCAGATGCCATGAGCGATAGCGTTCCCCTTTTGGTCTTTACAGGTCAGGTGGCGCGAGCAGGGATTGGGAAGGATGCCTTTCAGGAGGCAGATATTGTGGGGATTACCATGCCAATCACTAAGTACAATTACCAAGTTCGTGAGACAGCTGATATTCCGCGTATCATTACGGAAGCTGTCCATATCGCGACTACAGGTCGACCAGGGCCAGTCGTCATTGACCTACCTAAAGACGTATCTGCTTTGGAAACAGACTTCATCTATTCACCAGAAGTCAATCTACCAAGCTATCAGCCAACTCTTGAGCCAAATGATATGCAAATCAAGAAAATCTTGAAGCAATTATCCAAGGCTAAAAAGCCAGTCTTGCTTGCTGGTGGTGGAATTAGCTATGCTGAGGCTGCGGCAGAATTAAATGAATTTGCAGAACGCTATCAAATTCCAGTGGTAACCAGTCTTTTGGGACAAGGAACGATTGCAACGAGTCACCCACTCTTCCTTGGAATGGGAGGCATGCATGGGTCATTCGCAGCTAATATTGCCATGACAGAAGCTGATTTTATGATTAGTATTGGTTGCCGTTTTGATGACCGCTTGACAGGAAATCCTAAGACCTTTGCTAAGAATGCCAAGGTTGCTCACATTGATATTGACCCTGCTGAGATTGGCAAGATTATCAGTGCAGATATTCCTGTAGTTGGAGATGCTAAGAAAGCCTTGCAAATGTTGCTGGCAGAACCAACAGTTCATAACAATACTGAGAAATGGATTGAAAAAGTTACTAAAGACAAGAACCGCGTTCGTTCTTATGATAAGAAAGAACGTGTGGTTCAGCCGCAAGCTGTTATTGAACGAATTGGTGAATTGACGAATGGAGATGCCATTGTGGTAACAGACGTTGGTCAACACCAAATGTGGACAGCTCAGTATTATCCCTACCAAAATGAACGTCAGTTAGTGACTTCAGGTGGTTTAGGAACCATGGGATTCGGAATTCCAGCAGCAATCGGTGCTAAAATTGCCAACCCAGATAAGGAAGTTGTCTTGTTTGTTGGGGATGGTGGTTTCCAAATGACTAACCAGGAATTGGCTATTTTGAACATTTACAAGGTGCCAATCAAGGTGGTTATGTTGAACAACCACTCACTTGGAATGGTTCGCCAGTGGCAGGAATCCTTCTATGAAGGTAGAACATCAGAGTCGGTCTTCGACACTCTTCCTGATTTCCAATTGATGGCGCAAGCTTATGGTATTAAAAACTATAAGTTTGACAATCCTGAGACCTTGGCTCAAGATCTTGAAGTGATCACTGAGGATGTACCTATGCTAATCGAGGTAGATATTTCTCGTAAGGAACAGGTGTTACCAATGGTACCAGCTGGTAAGAGTAATCATGAGATGTTGGGGGTGAAGTTCCATGCGTAGAATGTTAACAGCAAAACTACAAAATCGATCAGGAGTACTCAATCGCTTTACAGGTGTCCTGTCTCGTCGTCAGGTTAATATCGAAAGCATCTCTGTTGGAGCAACAGAAGATCCGAATGTATCGCGTATCACCATTATTATTGATGTAGCTTCTCATGATGAAGTGGAGCAAATCATTAAGCAACTTAATCGTCAGATTGATGTGATTCGCATTCGAGATATTACAGACAAGCCTCATTTGGAGCGCGAGGTGATTTTGGTTAAGATGTCAGCGCCAGCTGAGAAGCGAGCTGAGATTCTAGCGATTATTCAACCTTTCCGTGCAACAGTTGTAGACGTAGCACCAAGCTCGATTACCATTCAGATGACAGGAAATGCTGAAAAGAGTGAAGCTCTATTGAGAGTTATTCGACCATACGGTATTCGTAATATCGCTCGTACGGGTGCAACTGGATTTACCCGTGATTAAAAATCCAACTTAAATTTGTTAAACCAGCCTAAAAGGTAATAAATAATAGAAAAGAGAGAAAAACGATGGCAGTTCAAATGGAATACGAAAAAGATGTTAAAGTAGCAGCACTTGACGGTAAAAAAATCGCCGTTATCGGTTATGGTTCACAAGGACATGCGCATGCTCAAAACTTGCGTGATTCAGGTCGTGATGTTATTATCGGTGTACGTCCAGGTAAATCTTTTGATAAAGCAAAAGAAGATGGATTTGACACTTACACAGTAGCAGAAGCTACTAAATTGGCTGACGTTATCATGATTTTGGCACCAGACGAAATCCAACAAGAATTGTACGAAGCAGAAATCGCTCCAAACTTGGAAGCTGGAAACGCAGTTGGATTTGCTCATGGTTTCAACATTCATTTTGAATTTATCAAAGTTCCTGCGGATGTAGATGTCTTTATGTGTGCTCCTAAAGGACCAGGACACTTGGTACGTCGTACTTATGAAGAAGGATTTGGTGTTCCAGCTCTTTATGCAGTTTACCAAGATGCAACAGGAAATGCGAAAAACATTGCTATGGACTGGTGTAAAGGTGTTGGAGCAGCTCGTGTAGGTCTTCTTGAAACAACATACAAAGAAGAAACTGAAGAAGATTTGTTTGGTGAACAAGCTGTACTTTGTGGTGGTTTGACTGCCCTTATCGAAGCAGGTTTCGAAGTCTTGACAGAAGCAGGTTACGCTCCAGAATTGGCTTACTTTGAAGTTCTTCATGAAATGAAATTAATCGTTGACTTGATCTATGAAGGTGGATTCAAGAAAATGCGTCAATCTATTTCAAATACTGCTGAATACGGTGACTATGTATCAGGTCCACGTGTAATCACTGAGCAAGTTAAAGAAAATATGAAGGCTGTCTTGGCAGACATCCAAAATGGTAAATTTGCAAATGACTTTGTAAATGACTATAAAGCTGGACGTCCAAAATTGACTGCTTACCGTGAACAAGCAGCTAACCTTGAAATTGAAAAAGTTGGTGCAGAATTGCGTAAAGCAATGCCATTCGTTGGTAAAAACGACGATGATGCATTTAAAATCTATAACTAATTAGAAAGCAAAGGATTTTGCTAAAATAGTAGCTTCAGCTATTCGTGGGATATTAGATATACTGATTTAGGGGTTGAAATCATATGAATATTACCAATTTGTTTTCTATCAAGACAGGATGTGATGAAACTGATAGGCAACTGCAAAAATTATTTTTTCAGTTGGATTTACAATTGGGAGAATTGACAGATCAATTAAGAAAATTAGATTCTAATTTTGTTCCTCGTAGTCAATTTGTAGACACGTTGGATTTGAATGATGTAGAATATAAAGAAATTTTAAACTATTTTATCTTCCATCGTAATGATAGTGAAGAAAGTTTGGCAGAATGGTTATATGATTGGATTTCTACAAATCGTTATGAACTTCCTAAAGAGTTTTCAATTCGTATGGCTCATAAATACCATGAAAGTGTTGCTGAAGTTTTTGGAAATGAATAACTAAAAAAACAGTCATTAGTGACTGTTTTTTATAGAAAAAGAGGTTTTATATGTTAAGTTCAAAAGATATAATCAAGGCTCACAAGGTCTTGAATGGTGTGGTTGTGAATACACCGCTTGATTATGACCATTATTTATCGGAGAAGTATGGTGCTAAGATTTATTTGAAAAAGGAAAATGCCCAACGTGTTCGCTCTTTTAAAATTCGTGGTGCCTATTATGCCATTTCCCAGCTCAGCAAGGAAGAGCGTGAGCGTGGGGTAGTCTGCGCTTCTGCGGGAAATCATGCGCAGGGAGTAGCCTATACCTGTAATGAGATGAAAATACCTGCTACTATTTTTATGCCAATTACAACTCCGCAACAAAAAATTGGTCAAGTTCGCTTTTTTGGTGGGGACTTCGTAACCATTAAACTAGTTGGAGATACCTTTGATGCCTCAGCCAAAGCAGCTCAAGAATTTACAGTTTCTGAAAATCGTACCTTTATTGATCCTTTTGATGATGCCCATGTTCAAGCTGGTCAAGGGACAGTTGCTTATGAGATTTTAGAAGAAGCTCGAAAAGAATCGATTGATTTTGATGCTGTCTTGGTTCCTGTTGGTGGTGGCGGTCTGATTGCTGGGGTTTCTACCTATATCAAGGAAACAAGTCCAGAGATTGAGGTTATCGGAGTAGAGGCGAATGGAGCGCGTTCCATGAAGGCGGCCTTTGAAGCTGGTGGACCTGTCAAACTCAAGGAAATTGACAAATTTGCGGATGGGATTGCTGTGCAAAAGGTAGGTCAGTTGACCTATGAAGCAACTCGTCAACATGTTCAAACTTTGGTAGGTGTCGATGAGGGATTGATTTCTGAAACCTTGATTGACCTCTACTCTAAGCAAGGGATTGTCGCAGAACCTGCTGGAGCAGCTAGTATCGCCTCTCTAGAGGTGTTGGCTGAATATATCAAGGGGAAAAACATTTGTTGTATCATTTCTGGAGGAAATAATGATATTAACCGTATGCCAGAAATGGAAGAACGTGCCTTGATTTATGATGGGATCAAGCATTACTTTGTGGTCAATTTTCCACAGCGTCCAGGGGCCTTACGTGAGTTTGTAAATGATATCTTAGGGCCAAATGATGATATCACGCGTTTTGAGTATATCAAACGAGCTAGCAAGGGGACAGGACCAGTATTGATTGGGATTGCCTTGGCAAATAAGCATGATTATGCAGGTCTGATTCGTCGAATGGAAGGTTTTGATCCATCTTATATTAACTTAAATGGTAATGAAACGCTCTATAATATGCTTGTCTGAGGACTAATAAAAAAATATCATATTATTTGCACAACTGATGTATAGGTGCTATAATGAGGGTAAAGAAAGGGGGCGATTCCTATGGACTTAGGAAATCGATTACGCTATTTCTATCACAAGTCATTATAGTACCTATTATTTTTTGATTCAGTTTATAGTAAGGGAGTAAAATTACTTGTTATATATAAGGAGTATTTTTAGAATCCACTATTTTATATATAGCTAATATGAAATTTGGCTAAATATAATAGGAATTAGAAAAAATAATCAATAATAAGAAATCTTATACTGAGTTGACTGAGAAGAGTGATAAGATACTAAGAAGATAAAAACAGTGGAAAATGTTGGAAGAAAGGATACTATTGTTTCTTAATTACTAATCTTTTTATTGGTTTAAAGAAACAAAAAGGAATCTTGATAAAGTAAATAAATAGTACCAGTTGAGCAAGTGAAAAGTGCTTATGAAGACAGGAAGAAAATTAAAGAAGGAGAATAGAAAGAATAGTTAGTAATAGTGTGGAGAGAAAGTCTTCCGCTATTAGAAATATCGTTTTAAAGTTGGATAAATAGAATAAAGTTGAAGATAAAACCTGTCTAACCTATCCCGAACTGGTATTTGTAAATTATGAATATTTTTACAAATAAAAGAGTTAATAATACAATTATTTTAAAGGTATTTACTAATGGTTTATAGCAAGTAAAAACCTATATATTATCAGCTTTAATAAGATAGTAACAAAAAAATAAATCATTAATTTTATTGAATATATGTTTTTTTATTGACAAAAGACATAAAAACGTATACAATTAAATATCGTAAAGAAGAAAATAGGAGAAGGACATGGCTAAGTCAAACTTTGAAAAAGTAGAATCAGTTGTTGGCTGGGTTCGTGATAAGAAAATCACAGGCTACCGTATCTCTAAAGAAACGAATGCGCGTGAAATGTCTATCATTGCTCTAGCGCAGGGGCGTGCAAAAGTAAAAAATATTTCGTTTGAAACGGCTCTAGGTTTAATTGATTTCTATGAAAAAAATCATGAAAAATTTGAAGATTAATCTTTGGATAATGGCGGATTCTTGAATAAGGTCTGCCTTTTCATTTTGATACTCAATGAAAATCAAAGAGCAAACTAGGAAACTAGCCGTAGGCTGCTCAAAGCACTGCTTTGAGGTTGTAAATAAGACTGACAGAGTCAGTAACATATACCTACGGCAAGGCGAAGCTGACGTGGTTTGAAGAGATTTTCGAATAGTATGAGGACAGCAAAAAGACTGCACGATTGATGCAGCCTTTTCTTTTTATTTGAGATAACGTTGAAGGAATTCTTTTGTTCGGTCTTCTTTAGGATTGGTGAAGAGGTCTTCTGGTTTACCTTCTTCGGCAATCACACCCTTATCCATAAAGATAACACGGTGAGAGACATCACGAGCGAATTCCATCTCGTGAGTCACTACAATCATAGTCAAGCCTTCTTGGGCCAGTTCCTGCATGATTTTGAGGACTTCTCCAACCATTTCTGGATCGAGAGCTGATGTTGGTTCATCAAAGAGAATGGCGTCCGGATTCATAGAGAGGGCACGAGCGATGGCCACACGTTGTTTTTGACCACCTGAGAGTTGTTTTGGTTTAGCCTGCCAGTAGCGTTCCCCCATGCCGACCTTTTCCAGGTTTTCTTTGGCAATTTTTTCAGCTTCTGCACGTTCGCGTTTAAGGACAGTTGTCTGAGCGACAATTGTGTTTTCAAGCACGTTGAGATTTTCAAAGAGGTTAAAGGATTGGAAAACCATCCCTAGCTTTTCACGGTATTGCGTGAGGTCATAGCCTTTTTCGAGGACGTTTTGTCCATGATAAAGGATTTGTCCATCAGTTGGTGTTTCAAGTAGGTTAATGGAGCGTAGGAAGGTTGATTTCCCGCTTCCAGAGCTTCCGATGATAGAGATTACCTCTCCCTTGTGGACAGTGAGAGAAATGTCTTTTAGCACTTCGTTTTGGCCATAGGATTTTTTAAGGTGTTTAATTTCAAGGATTGCTTGTGTCATTATTTCAAATCCTCCGTTTGCATTTGGTTAGCACCTGTAGTATAGGTATCCATGTCCATGCGGCGTTCGATGAAGCGTAGGATACGTGTTACGGTGAAGGTGAGGACAAAGTAAATCACGGCGATGATTGTAAATGTCTGGAAGTATTGATAGGTTTGTGTTGCCACGGTATTTCCTGAGAAATAAAGTTCGACAACAGAGATAACGTTCAATACAGATGTATCTTTGATATTGATGACAAATTCATTACCAGTTGCGGGTAGGATGTTGCGGACTACCTGAGGTAGGACAATCTTACGCATGGTTTGGTTATGGGTCATACCAAGAGCAGTAGCAGCTTCAAATTGTCCCTTGTCAACTGCTAGGATACCACCACGAACGATTTCAGTCATGTAGGCACCAGTGTTGATTGAAACGATGAAGATAGCAGCCAGTGTACGGTCAAGGTTGATACCGAAAGCTTGGGCAGTTCCATAGTAGATAACCATTGATTGAACGATCATTGGTGTACCACGGAAAATTTCAATGTAGACATTGAGGATCCAACCGACTAGTTTTTGTAGGCCATAAATGGCTTTATTCTCAGATAGAGGAGCAGTACGAAAGACACCAATGGCAAGTCCAATAATGAGACCCGTGATGGTTCCGACGATAGAGATTAAAAGAGTGATACCAGCACCACGCAAGAGTTGTTGCCAGTTTTCAGAAAGAATTTTAGTGACTTGGCTAAAGAAACTACTGCTAGTCTCTTCAGTTGTTGTAGCTTCGGCAGGTTGTTCCTTGATCATACGATCCATCAAGGTAACTTGGTCGTCTTTTGAAATGGTTTCAATGCTGGCATTGATTTGGCTAATACGATTGTCATCTTTACGAAGTCCAATGGCGATAGCTGTATCTTCTTCCCCAGTTTTGAAACCAGGTTCTACTTGAACCATCTTAAACTTAGAGTTAGCGGCTTCGGCAGTCAGTGCTTCAGGGCGTTCAGAAACATAGGCATCGATGACACCAGCCTCAAGAGCTTGGCGCATTTGAGCGAAGTCTCCCATGGCTGTTTCTTTTTTAGCACCTGGGATTTGTGCAATCAAGTCGTAGAGGTAGACACCTTGTTGAGAAGTGATTTTCGCACCGTTAAAGTCATCCAAAGATTTTGCGTTTGCATAAGTAGAATCTTTTTTGACAAGCAAAACTGGTTCGCTAGTGTAGTAACTGCTTGAAAAGGCAATTTCTTGTTTGCGCTCAGCAGTAGGACTCATACCCGCGATAATCATGTCAATCTTACCAGAAGTAAGGGCAGGGACTAGACCTTCCCACTTGGTTTTAACAACCAAAGGTTCTTTGCCTAAGTCCTTAGCGATTTTCTTGGCGATTTGAACATCGTATCCATTGGCATACTGGTTAGTCCCGTCGATTTTGACAGCTCCATTGCTATCATCGTCCTGGGTCCAGTTAAAGGGGGCATATGCTGCTTCCATACCGATGCGTAAATATTCATCGGCTTGGGCAACATTGACAAGTCCCAGCATCAGCAAGAGACTTGTGAAAATAGATAAGTATATTTTTTTCATGATTTCTCCTATTTCTAATCTATTAAAAAATAACTGTCTCCTATTTTATCGAAAAAAACTCTATTTTTCAATATAGGTAAGCCCTTACTTATGAAAAAATGATATAATGATAGCAAAGATAAAAAGGGGGCTTAGTTGATGAAAAAAACTTTTTTCTTACTAGTGTTAGGCTTGTTTTACCTTCTGCCATTCTCGGTTTTTGCCATTGATTTCAAGATAAACTCTTATCAAGGGGATTTGTATATTCATGCAGACAATACGGCAGAATTTAGACAAAAGATAGTTTATCAGTTTGAGGAGGACTTTAAGGGTCAAATTGTGGGACTTGGACGTGCTGGCAAGATGCCTAGCGGATTTGACATTGATTCCCATCCAAAGGTTCAGGCCTCGAAAAATGGTGCTGAACTAGCAGACGTTACTAGCGAAGTGACAGAAGGAGCAGATGGTTATACTGTTAAAGTTTATAATCCAGGTCAAGATGGCGACACAGTTGAAGTTGACCTTACCTGGAACTTAAAAAATTTGCTTTTCCTATATGATGACATCGCTGAATTAAATTGGCAACCTTTAACAGATAGTTCAGGGGCTATTGGAAAGTTTGAATTTCATGTAAGGGGAGATAATGGTGCTGAAAAACTCTTTTTCCATACAGGCAAACTTTTTAGAGAGGGAACGGTTGAAAAGAGTAACCTTGATTATACTATTCGTTTAGACAATCTTCCGGCTAAGCGTGGAGTTGAATTGCATGCCTATTGGCCTCGGACCGATTTTGCTAGCGCTAGGGATCAGGGCTTGAAAGGAAATCATTTAGAAGAATTTAATAAGGTAGAAGACTCGATTGTTAAAGAAAAAGAGCAAAGTAAACAACTCCTTACTTGGATCTTCCCTTCGATCCTTTCCATCTCCTTGTTATTGAGTGTCTGCTTCTATTTTATTTATAGAAGAAAGACCACTCCTTCAGTCAAATATGCCAAAAATCATCGTCTCTATGAACCACCAATGGAATTAGAGCCTATGGTTTTATCAGAAGCTGTCTACTCGACCTCCTTGGAGGAAGTGAGTCCCTTGGTCAAGGGAGCTGGAAAATTCACCTTTGATCAACTTATTCAAGCTACCTTGCTAGATGTGATAGACCGTGGGAATGTCTCTATCATTTCAGAAGGAGATGCAGTTGGCTTGAGGCTGGTCAAAGAAGATGGTTTGTCAAGCTTTGAGAAAGACTGTCTAAATCTGGCTTTTTCAGGAAAAAAAGAAGAAACTCTTTCCAATTTGTTTGCGGATTACAAGGTATCTGATAGTCTTTATCGTAGAGCAAAAGTCTCTGATGAAAAACGGATTCAAGCAAAGGGACGTCAGCTCAAATCCTCTTTTGAAGAAGTATTGAAAGAGATGCAAGAAGGGGTGAGAAATCGGGTTATCTTCTGGGGACTTCCAGATTATTATCGTCCTTTAACTGGTGGGGAAAAGGCCTTGCAAGTAGGTATGGGTGTCTTGACTATCTTGTCCCTATTTATCGGATTTGGTTTGTTCTTGTACAGTTTGGATGTTTATGACTATCTTTACATCCCCTTGCCGATACTTGGTTTTCTAGGTTTGGTTTTGGCTGTTTTCTATTATTGGAAGCTTCGATTAGATAATCGTGATGGTGTCCTAAATGAAGCAGGAGCAGAAGTATACTATCTCTGGACCAGTTTTGAAAATATGTTGCGTGAGATTGCACGATTGGATCAGGCTGAATTGGAAAGTATTGTGGTCTGGAATCGTCTCTTGGTCTATGCGACCCTATTTGGCTATGCGGACAAGGTCAGTCATTTGATGAAGGTTCATCAGATTCAAGTGGAAAATCCAGATATCAATCTCTATGTAGCTTATGGCTGGCATAGTATGTTTTATCATTCAAGCGCGCAAATGAGCCATTATGCTAGTGTCGCAAATACAGCAAGTACCTACTCCGTATCTTCTGGAAGTGGAAGTTCTGGTGGTGGCTTCTCTGGAGGCGGAGGTGGCGGCAGTATCGGTGCCTTTTAAAGAGAGCTAAAATATGCTATAATGGAAGATAGAAAAAGGAGTAATCTATGTATCTTATTGAAATTTTAAAATCTATCTTCTTCGGGATTGTTGAAGGAATTACGGAATGGTTGCCGATTTCCAGTACAGGTCACTTGATTTTAGCAGAGGAGTTTATCCAATACCAAAATCAGAATGAAGCTTTTATGTCCATGTTTAATGTTGTGATTCAGCTTGGTGCTATTTTAGCAGTCATGGTCATTTACTTTAATAAACTAAATCCCTTTAAACCGACTAAGGACAAACAGGAAGTTCGTAAGACTTGGAGACTATGGTTGAAGGTCTTGATTGCGACCTTGCCTTTGCTTGGCGTCTTTAAATTTGATGATTGGTTTGATACCCACTTCCATAACATGGTTTCAGTTGCCCTCATGTTGATTATCTATGGGATTGCCTTTATCTATTTGGAAAAGCGCAATAAAGCGCGTGCTATCGAGCCAAGTGTAACAGAGTTGGACAAGCTTCCTTATACGACAGCCTTTTATATCGGTCTCTTCCAAGTTCTTGCCCTTTTACCAGGGACAAGCCGTTCTGGAGCAACGATTGTCGGTGGTTTATTGAATGGAACCAGTCGTTCTGTTGTGACAGAATTTACTTTCTATCTTGGGATTCCTGTTATGTTTGGAGCTAGTGCCTTAAAGATTTTCAAATTTGTGAAAGCAGGACAGCTCTTGAGCTTTGGGCAATTGTTCTTGCTCTTGGTTGCGATGGGAGTCGCTTTTGCAGTCAGCATGATCGCTATTCGTTTCTTGACTAGCTATGTGAAAAAACACGACTTTACTCTTTTCGGTAAATACCGTATCGTGCTTGGTAGTGTCTTGCTACTGTATAGCTTTGTTCGTTTATTTGTATAAGAAAAACCTTGAAGGGGCAA